>CAYSXL010000009.1:0-4578 GCA_964435025.1 uncultured Candidatus Saccharibacteria bacterium
ATCCGTAAGAATTGTACATGAACCCTCCGGAATTGCTGTAACATCACAAAACGAAAGGAGCCTCCAACAAAACAAGGAGACTGCCTTTTCCGTGCTGGAAGCAAAACTTTTAGAGGAAGAAGAAAGAAAAAAGCAAGAAAAGGAAGAAAAACAAAGAAAGTCACAGATAGGCAGCGCTATGCGAGCGGAAAAAATAAGAACATACAACTTCCTTCAAAACAGAGTAACCGACCACCGCATAGAAAAAAGCTGGTATAAATTAGAAGAGATACAAAATGGAGACCTCGACGAGGTAGTAAGTGCTCTTAAAGAAGCTCAAGAGCACGGAAAATACGACGAAATCGTTATCGACTAAGGCATAAACACCAAACTGCGACAAGCATCGGTCATAACTTCGTCATCTAAAAATGTTTGAATGCAAGTAGCCCTTCTCATAACGGTACTTTCATAACCAATGCCCTCCTGACCAAAATATCCCGCTGCCGCCGATAATTCGTTTTTAGGAGACCCTCCTCCACGAAATGCCAGATAAATCCCCGAGGCAAGAAAAGAGTCCTTTATTTTCCACGGATTAGGTTCTTTCCCCAGTATAGAAGTAACTTTTGGCCGCACATTTCTGCTATTCCACGTAGTGGGAATAAACTGTGCCGGTCCCATTGCTCCTCCGTAACCGTACTCGGAGCCATTTCGTATCATTGTACAGGAAACCGGTGTTTGGAGAGGATCCTTATTAAGCTCTCCCGTTATACTGAGAAATTCTTCAAGGTCATTTCGAGAAGAGTGGTTTTGAGGCGCAGCAATTCCTTGAGTATAAACACGCCCGTTATTAATTCCTTTTGTCCTCCCCGAAACTTTATCGACAATATAACACTGTCCCACATTCCTTCCAAGCGCAGATTCCTGCATAATTATTGATAAGAGAAAGGCGGGTCTTATCCCTGTTACTCCCTCCACCCACTCGGCAACTTCCAGCGCCTCTGTAAAAGTAGGCATATCAACTTCCGGAATACCTACGAGTTGAAGTCTTCTTTCTTCTATTTCTCTTCTTCTTTCTTCCAAGTCTTCTTTTTCCACCATTTGTTTCCGGTACTCCTCTTCCGTCATATCGTGAAGCTCTTCCTGTCTCCTTCTTGCGGCTTCTTCTTCTGCTTTTTGTAACTCTTGCATTCTCGCCGTTCTTTCCGTTGCCTCTTTGTCTTCTTCAAGATTTTCCTTATATCCTTGCAAGGAACTTCTTAACTCCCTTACTTCGTCAAGAATATTTCCTGTTTCATCGGAAAGCCTTTCCAGAGAATTCAAACTCACAAAGATAGACGAAAGGTCTTCTTCCATAAGTAGAATCTCCATCGTAGAAAGTCTTCCCTCCGTGTGCATTGTTCTGAGTATTTCGGATATTTCTTCCCGCGACTTTCCTATTTTTTCCGTGGTTCTAATGATAGAATCCTGTGTATCGGCAATTTTAAGTCCCAAATTCTGTATAACGGTCCTGTTGCGATTTATTTGTGCCGTTAAATGGTTTATTTCCCCCTGTAATCTGCTTATTTGATATTCCAGGCTCTCTTTCTCCGCTTCTGTCGTTGTTATATCTCTTTCTAATCGCGCCTGTTCTTTCCCGAAATAATTCTCACATTCCTCCAAAATGTCCATACATTCATCGTCACTTATTTTTTCACACTTTTCGTCAATCACCGTCGGCTTATAACAAATACTATGGTCAAATCCAGCAAAAACAAAAAGTCCCGTGCCTGCGAAAAGCAAAGAAAAAATCCCTATGACTGTAGAAGTATTTTTCAATTTCGCCATTATTCCTCCTTTTTATCCTCTTCTTTAGATTTTTCCTCCTGAGAAGAATCACTCTCTTTGTCTTCGGCTTCAGCTTCTTCCTTTTCTCTTTCACTGATAACCTCGGGCTCTTCTCCTTCCTCAATCGGCTTTTCGAGCTCTTCCTCGACATTCTCCGGAGGAGAAACCATAGCAACTACCCAATCGGGGTCTTGTACAATCTCAACATCTTGGGGAACCTTTAAATCTTTAATGTAAATGGCATCATCAAACGTTTTTAAAACCCCGATATCAATCTCTACTTCGTGTGGCAAATTCTGGGGCAGCGCTTTTACGGTAATATTGTCAACATTTTTTACCAGCGTTCCTTCCAAGTCTTTTACAGCGGGAGATTCTCCGTTAAAGATAACAGGTATCTCCGCTTCTACCGCCTCATCAAGATTGGGTTCGTAAAAGTCGGCATGAATAATGTTCCCTTTTAGCGGATCTTTTTGTATATCATAAATAAGTGCCGCCGGTTTTGTCTTCTCCCCTTCGATATCAAGAGTTATGAGTGTACTTTCTCCCGCCTCTTCATAAAGCTTATCAAACTCCTTCCTATTGATAGCAAGACTCATGTTATCTCTTTTTACCCCATAGAGCACGGCCGGCATATGTTCACCGACATCATAATCTTTCTTGTGCTTTCTTATCTTTGCAGATATTTTTTTATTAGCAGTTGTCATAGTTATTTTTCATTAATTTTCTTCAACATGAATACACTGCACCGGACAGCCCTGCTCGGCCTCATTGGCACAACCCGTATCCCTAACTTCCTTTTCGAAATTCTCCTCTTTTTGTACAGACTCTTTAAGATTGACCCTACCGTCTTTCCCCGACTCAAAAAAGGGAGGGCATATCACACTACAAGTGCCACAACCGATACATTTACCTCTCTCAAGAATTATTTTGGACATTATTAAAAATATTTATTTTTTCTTCTACTTTTTCACAGACACTCTCCCTCGCCGAGGGTAAGATTTTGTACGGAACAATCTCCTCGGGATTTTCAATCAGGAACTTTTTTATATTCTCTTTCCAGGCAACACGAATCTCCGTGTTAATATTTATTTTTACAACTCCCCTGGAAATCGCTTCCTTTATTCTCTTTTCTTCAATACCCGAGCCGCCATGAAGAACAATAAAACAGGTAATACGTTTGAGAAGCTCATCTATCCTTTCCAGATAAAGTCGAGGCATCTCGGGATAAATTCCATGGACATTACCAACATCAAGTGCAATACAATCTACACCCGTCTGCCTCACAAATTTAACAATTTTATCCAGAGAAGTCAAGGTTGTCTTCTCCGCTTCTTTTTGAGAAGAAACAGAACTTCCACCGATCTTCGCCACTTCTCCTTCAACCAGAACGCCTCTTTTTTTTGCATAGGAAACCACTTCTTTCGTCATTTTTATATTCTCCTCAAACGACAAGGATGAACCATCGAAGTGCACCATATCATATCCCGCGTCTATAGCCTCTTTTACCGTATCAAGGTCTTTACCGTGATCTAAGTTCAAGAACAGATCCACCCCGTACTTTTCCTTTATTATTTTAGCTATACACACAGCCTCTCCGATACCGAAGAAATCAGCCTCTCCTTGGGATGTTCCGCATATTACGGGAGTATTAAAACTGCTCGCAGCAAGCGCAATGCCTTGGATTTGTTCAAGAGTAGAAAAGTTAAACTGACCAACGGACCATTTTCCGGTTCTCGCTTTTTGAAAGAATTCCCTGAGACTGTTTTTTTTCTTAAAAATGTTTTTCATAGACTATCATTTTCTTCAACCGAGGGCGCACAAAACTCTTCATCTTTTTTAAGAAGCCCGTGTTTTGCGCCTTTTTTTTGAAGACAGGCTGTCGAGTTTGCTATCCCGAGCTGAACAGCTCTCCTTATATCCTTTGACCTCATATATTCTGCTAAAAAACCCGCACCAAGGGAGTCACCTGCTCCCGTCCTATCAACAGCATCCAGAAAAACGGGTTTTGAGTGGTAATATTTCCCCTTTCCATAAACAATAACCCCTTCCACCCCCTTGGTCACAATCACCACTTCTTTCCCAAAACAAGAAACCGCTTTTAAAATTTCTTCTTCATTGGCAAAATCAATACCGGTAAGAATTGATGCTTCTTCCAAATTTAAAAGAAGAATATCCACCCTCTTTAACTGTTCTTTGATTTTTTCATCTCTAAGTTGCGCCTTTCCGGGGTTTGCCATTATCTTTATGTTCGCAGAGAGAGCAAAGTCAATAAGTTCAGAAAAAAGCTCTTTGGAGTGCGTTGAAAAGGACGTAAGATAAAACCAACTTGCCCTTAACTTTTCAAAATCCACGTCTTTCTTTTCGTGGGAATCGGACGCTCCTCTGTACACCAAAATTGTTCTATCCTTATTTGGGACATCTAACACTACGGAATGATTAGTTGGCTTTTTATCCGTATAAGAAACAAGAGAAGAATTGATTCCGTAATGGTTTAAATCTTTTATTACTCCGTCTCCGGCGTTATCCTTTCCTATTTTTCCGCAGTAAGCAACGCTAAAACCTTGTTTGGCAAATGTCGCCGCCGTATTTGTTCCTCCCCCTCCGGAAGTAAAATATATTTCGTCTATTTTTATTTTGGAGCCAAGAGGGAAACAAACGCCTTCACCCGTCTTAAATTCATCTACGGAGACAACGGCGTTTTCTCGTGTTCGCAAAAAAATATCTTTTGTCGCCGACCCAAATGTGATGATGTCAAACATAGTTTTGACTTTTGAC
>CAYSXL010000009.1:4678-20765 GCA_964435025.1 uncultured Candidatus Saccharibacteria bacterium
TCAATAGTAAATAGTTAACGGTTTATCTTTTCTTTTCTGCTTTGTGTATTTTCTCTACCGTGTGTACAAAGGAGTCCGGGTTCACGGAAACGTAGCTCACTTTGTTTTTCACAAGAAACTCGACAAATCCCGGAATTATGGCAGGAGCCTCTCCGCAAATACCCACTTTCTCTTTTAGTTTGCGTGCCTCTTTTAAAAACTGTGCAATAGTCTTTCTTATCGCAGGATTGTTTTCGTCGTATTTTTTGGAAAGCAGAGCATTATCTCTGTCCACACCGAGAATAAGTTGAGAAAGATCATTACTTCCAATTGAAAACCCGTCGAAGACCTTGCTGAATTCATCGATTAAAACCGTATTGGAAGGAATCTCGGTCATTACATAAACCTTTGTGTTCTTAACTCCTTCTTTCTTTATTCTTTTCTTCACTTCCTTTCCTTCTTCTACGCTTCTGCAAAAAGGAACCATTAAAGAAACATTGGAAAGTCCAAAAACCTCTTTGGTCCTTTTAATCGCCTGACACTCCATCTTAAATGCAGGATAAAACTTTTCGTTAAGATAACGAGAAGCGCCCCTAAAGCCGATCATCGGGTTTGACTCCTCCTTTTCATAAAGCTCGCCCCCTATAAGGTTCTTGTACTCGTTGGTTTTGAAATCAGAGAGCCGGACTATTACTTCTTGCGGATAAAAAGCGGCGGCAATTTGTGCCACTCCCTCTGCGAGCTCTTTTACAAAGTGTTCTTTCTTATCGCTGTGTTCTACTGTAATCTCATCTATTTTCTTCTTGATACTCCTATTTTTGAGCGTCTTGTAATGATAAAGCGCAAGAGGGTGAACGCGAACTTTCTCCGCTAAAATAAATTCGAGCCTAGCAAGCCCCACTCCGTGACAAGGAAGGTGAGAAGCCCTAAAAGCCATTTCCGGAGTCCCGATGTTTAGCGTCACCTTGGTTTTTATCTTTTTAATCTTATCAAGTCTGTGTTCCTTTACGGTATAAGGAACATCCCCTTTGAATATTCTTCCGTTAAGCCCTTGGGTACAATCAACCGTAACCTTGTCTCCACTCTTTAATACTTCCGTCCCCTTTTCCGTACCGACGATCGTAGGAACACCCAGTTCCCTTCCCACAATAGAGGCGTGAGCCGTTTTACCGCCCTCATCCGTGATAATCGCAGAAGCAAGTCTCATAATGCTAACCCAATCAGGGTCAGTCATTTTGGTAACAAGTACGTCGCCTTTTTTGAATTTTTCCATATCGCCAATATCCTTGATAACTTTCACCTTTCCTTTCCCTATCTTTTCTCCCACTGCAATTCCCGTAAGTACGGGTTTTTTGTCCGTATTCAAATCATACTCCTTATAGCTCCTGTCTTTTTTTGCGGCATGAATCGTTTCCGGTCTCGATTGAACAATAAAAAGCTCTCCCGTTTCACCGTCTTTTGCCCACTCGATGTCTTGTGGCTTCTTGTAGTGGTCTTCGATAATTGTGGCCCACTTGGCAAGAGTAAGAATTTCTTTATCGGTAATGGAAAATTTCAAGGCTCTATTTTTATCAACCTTACGCTCTTTTAAGCCACCTTCTTTCTTGTAAACATATTCTTTTGTCTTCCTTCCTAAATCCTTACGGATAATTGAGGGAAATCCTTTTTTTAGCGTAGGCTTAAAGACATAAAATTCATCCGGTGTTACACTTCCTTGAACAATCATCTCCCCTATCCCGAAAATAGAATTAATGAGAACCACATCGTCAAATCCGCTTTCCGTATCCAAGGTAAACATAATACCCGATGATGCCAAGTCAGAGCGTATCATTCTTTGTACTCCAACGGAAAGCGCAAATTTCAAGTGGGGAACCTTTTTTTCTTCTCTGTAAGCGATTACCCTGTCACCAAAAGAAGAAGCAATACATTCTTTTACCGCCTTTAAGAGTTTTTCCTCCCCCGAAATATTAAGAAATGTTTCGAACTGCCCGGCAAAAGAAGCGTCCGGAGCATCTTCGCAAACTGCAGAAGATCTAACCGCCACGCTCGTATTCTTCCCTTTCTGCATTTTTCTGTAAGATTTTATTATTGCTTCTTCAATCTCTTTCGGAAATTTTCCCTTCATTATTATTTCCCTCGCCTTTTTTCCGGTTTCCCGAAGACTTTTCGTGCTACTCCTGTCGTAACTTTTCAAAAGTTTCCTTATCTCTTTTTCAATATTATTTTCTTTTAAAAACGCCCAGTAGCTTTCGGTAGTAATGGCAAATCCTCCCGGAATCGAAACTCCTTTTTTTGAAAGAGTTTTAATCATTTCTCCAAGGGAAGCATTTTTGCCCCCTACAAGCGGAAGATCCTTATAAGAAATGTTCTCGTAGGCTACAGTGTATTTTTTCTTCATAAAAACGGTTATTTAACGTTATAAAACTCCAATATCGGAGGGGCTAATTCTTTCTTGCGAGATGATGTGTCCTTGAGAAGGAAAAAGTCGTCCTTTTTTTCTCCCTCGAATTTTTCTTCGACCAACTTTTCTTCCTCACTTCCTCCGGGATAAAAATGAACATTGTTGTTTAAAATATCGATAACCCCGAAGAAGAATGCATCAAATCCGTTTTCCTCCTTTACTTCTTTAAGAGAATCCTTGATTTCATTTTTCTTTTCTTCAAAGTACTTTAGCGACGCCGTCTCACAAACCCCAATTCCTATTTTCTTCCCTCCGGCCTCGTACTCTTTCAAATCTCCCCCGATAACATCTTTTAGGGATTCCCCCGAAAAGTCGGATTTCGCCTCAAACATTTCCCTTGCAAAACTTTCCGCATCTATTTTGGAAACTTGCGAGAGTTCGTAAAAGGAATCAACATCCTCCGTTGTTGTTGTAGAAGAGTTGAGATTGAGCGTATCAGCTATTATTCCCGCAAGAAGTAAATCTATTTCTTCCGTGCAAGGATTAATTCCCCTCTCTTTCATCAGTTTATAAATAAGAGTGCAAGTGCTTCCGAGCGGTTCAACACGGAAATAAACGGACGTATCCGTTTTAAGTCCCGCAAGCGCATGATGATCCAAAACTCCACAAACATTTTCTCTTTCCGCAACACTTTGCGCAAGTTCGTTGTGGTCAACGAGAAAAACGTTATCCTCTTTATTCACGCTCTTAATGCTTTCCGGCACCTCTTCTTTTAAAGAGTCAAAAACAAACCGTGTTTCTTTGTTTATATCTCCCGCAACCTTGGGAATCGCTTCTTTGCCCTCTTTTTTTAACAGCTTGGCAAACATTACCGCCGCCACCACCGAGTCGGTGTCCGGATTTTTGTGTCCAACAACAATTATTTTTTCCATAAGACTTTTGCAATAATTAATCCTTTAATATTACTATTCGTCGCTTTCTTCTTCCGCTATTTTTTCTCTCAGCTCTTCAACAATCTCCGGATTGGATAAGGTGGAGAGATCTCCTAAGTCCTCTCCCGTAAAAAGTTTTTTCATAATTCTTCGCATTATCTTCCCCGATCTTGTCTTGGGAAGGTCGGAAACAACATAAATCTTCTTTACCATTGCTATCGGTCCTATTCCTTCCTGCAGATTTTCGGTTATTTCTTCTACAAGACTTTCTTCATCTTTCTCTCCCACGAGAACGGCAAAGACCACGGGAACCTCTCCTCTTATTTCATCTTTTATGCCTATAGTAGCGCACTCGGCGACATTTTCGTTTTTGGTAACTATGTTTTCCATCTCCCCCGTAGAGAGTCTGTGCCCCGCAACTTTGATAACGTCATCAGCTCTTCCCAAAATACGATAAAGCCCGTTTTTGTCACGGTACGCTTTGTCGGAAGTATAATAAACCTCCTCACCGTATTGTGAAAAGTAAGTTTTCTTATATCTTTCTTCGTTTTTATAAACTCCCCTCAGCATCCCGGGAGCAAAGGGCGGCAATATAACAAGATCTCCCTCGGTGTTCACGGGTACGGACTCCCCTTCTTCATCATAAATATCAAAATTAACTCCGGGGAATGTTTTGCCCGCATATTTGGGTTTAAACGGTCCTATTCCCGGAAGAGAGGTAATCAGAATTCCTCCCGTTTCCGTTTGCCACCAAGTATCCATCACGGGACACCTTTCCTTTCCTATTTCCTTGTAGTACCACTCCCACGCACCCTCGTCTATCGGCTCTCCTACGGAGCCTAAAATACGTAAACTTTTCATTTCCCTTTCTACACTTCCGAGTTGGTTCTTGAAAACTCTGATGGCTGTCGGAGCGGTGTAAAACCCCGTAACGCTGTGTTTTTCTATTAACTCGGCAAACCTGTCCTTTTCCGGCCAATTGGGAACTCCTTCAAAAAGAAGCAAAGTTGCTCCGTTTAAAAGAGGGCTATAAAGAGTGTATGTATGTCCGGTAATCCACCCTATATCAGCGGTGGACCAGAAAACATCATCTTCTTTAAGATCGAATATCCACTTTCCCGTTATTTTTGCCTGTACGGCATATCCTCCGCATGTGTGCAGTATTCCCTTGGGTTTCCCCGTAGATCCGCTGGTGTAGAGAATAAAAAGAGGGTCTTCACTGTCCATAATCTCCGGATCACATTCGGTGCTTTTCCCTTCGACCAGTTCATGCCACCAAATATCCTTTTCCGAAAAGTTTATCTCGTTCCCTTCTCTTTTTACAAGAACTGTTTTTTCTACCGCAGTTTCTTTAATCCCTTCATCAGCATTCTTTTTAAGTCCTATAACTTCATTTCCTCTTTTATACCCGTCAACGGTAATAAGTACTTTTGCGTCGGTATCCTGAAGTCTTGCTCTCAGAGCGGAAGGACTAAAAGCCGAGAAGACTACCGTGTGCAGCGCCCCTATCCTTGCACAAGCAAAAAGAGCAATGGCCGCTTCGGGTATCATGGGAAGATAAATACCCACAGGGTCGCCTTTTTTAACCCCTATTTCTTTAAGAGCGTTGGCAAAACGATTCACTTCCTCGTAAAGCCCCTTGTAACTTATCTTTCTTTCTTCTTCCTCGGGTGAGTTGGGACAAAATATTATCGCTGTTTTGTCGCTGTCTTTATTCTTGTCGAGAAAGCTTTCGGTAATATTAAGTTTCCCTCCTATAAACCACTTAAAAAACGGTGGTTTATGAGAAAAAGCCTCACTCCATTTTTCTCGCCAGACAATTTCTTCCGCATTCTTTTCCCAAAAAGCAATCGGGTCTTTCTCTCCTTCCTCGTAAATATCTTTGTTATTTGCGTTCGCACTATTCTTCTTCTCTTCCTCGGGATAATATAAATCTTCTTCTTTAAACATAAAAATATTTTTATTTACCAAGCTTTATAACTTATTACCCACATATTTCGCAAAATCAGCCAACCTATGAGAGTACCCCCATTCGTTATCATACCATGCAATTACTCTGGCGAAGTTGTCATTTACTCCTGTCATTTGGGCATCAACGATGGAGGCATACGGGCTTTTTATATAATCCGTAGAGACAAGGGGATCTTCTTCTACATGAAGAACTCCGTTCATCCGCCCCCCGGAAGCCTCTTTAAGAGCATCATTTATCTCTTCTCTTTCTGCGCTGTTTTTTAGTAAACACGATACATCCACCACGGATACCGTAGAAGTAGGAACTCTCATCGCGACTCCCTCCACTTTCCCTTCAAGTTCCGGAACCACTCTGCTTACCGCTTTTGCCGCACCGGTAGTGGTAGGAATAATATTTATGGCGGCAGCCCTTGCTCTCCTTAAATCTTTATGGGGGCCATCTTGGAGGTTTTGATTCGCAGTATAACTGTGAACCGTGTTGAAATTGGCTTTTTCCAAACCGAATTTATCCTCTAATATCTTTAGTACGGGAGCTATGCAGTTAGTAGTGCAAGAGCCCATATCAACAACATGATTCTTTTCATTGTCATATGTCTCCTCGTTCACCCCGAGAACGAAAGAATCTATGTTTTCAGGGCTCTTAGAAGGAGCCGATATAATTACTTTTTTTGCTCCCGCATCCAAGTGCTTTCTCGCTTTTTCAAATTCCGTAAAAAGACCCGTGCACTCGAGTACGACATCAACCGACAAATCCTCCCAAGGCAAAAGACTCGGTTCTTTTTCCGAAAGGAAGCTTATTTTTCTCAATCCCTCCCCTTCTCCTATCTCTAAAACACCTTCCTTAATAGATACTTTTTCTTCGTACCTCCCGTACACGGAATCATATTTCAGGAGATGTACAATCGTATCGAGGTCGGTAAGATCATTTACCGCCACCACTTCTAATTTAGGATGCTCGCTTAAAATAATTTTAAAAACGGCTCTCCCTATTCTGCCAAAGCCGTTTATTGCAATTCTTTTTTTCATATTACAGTCCAAGTTCTTTGTTTATTTCTTCTTTGTCAAACCCGACAATAAATCTTTCCCCGTCCATTTCCATAACAGGAACCGCCATTTGATTGGTTTTTTCCACCATTCGCTTTTGCGCCTCTTCATCCTCACTTACATCCACCTCCTCATACTCAACTCCTTTTTCGTCCAAATAGCGCTTTAAAATTACACAGTACGTACAAGTGGGAGTGGTATAAATTTTTAGTTTTTCCATAATTTTTTATTTAATTTTTACTTTTAATACAGTTTATTATAAAAAGCGGTTTTTCACAAGAAAGGATTTACATAAAAAGTGACCTTCCGCTCATCTCTTTCGGCTTCTTAATATCCATTTCCGACAATGTTGTTGGCGCAATATCTTGCAATTCTCCCTTTTTCCTAATTTTTTTGATGTCAGAAGAAACAATAGTCAATTTGACCGGATTAGTTGTGTGACTTGTTGCCCGGCTTGGTCTTTGATCCTCGGCATTTCCATGGTCGGCAAAAATAAAAATTGTATAGTCATACTGAAGTCCTTCTTGAATAATCCGATGTGCTTCGCCGTCAACAGTTTCTACCGCCTTGATTACCGCCTTTTTGACCGCGGTATGTCCCACCATATCCGCATTTACAAGATTCACAACAATAAAATCATATTTCTTTTTACCTATCTCAGGAATAACTTTATTTGCAATATCCTTCGCCCGCATCTCGGGCTTTAAATCATAAGTAGAAACTTTTAGAGAAGGAATTAATATTCTATATTCATTCAAAAATGGTTTTTCCTTCTGATTGTTAAAGAAATAAGTAACGTGGGCATATTTTTCAGTTTCGCTAATTCTAAGTTGTCGTAATCCTTTTTTGCTTATAACCTCTCCCAGGATATTTTTTTCCGTTCTATTTTTAAAAGCAACATTTTTCATTGATTTGTAATAAGCGGTCATCCCAACAAAAAAGACATTAACTTTCTTTCTTTTCCAGTGATTGAATTTTTTCTCTATAATCGCTTGAGTAAGTTGACGTGGTCTATCTGATCTAAAATTAAAGAAAATGGCCGAATCACCATTTTTAAATCCAGAATAACCATCTTTTACTTTCGGTGTAATAAACTCATCCGTCTCTTTTTCTCGATAACTTTTCTCTATTTGGTCTAAGGGTTGTAGAAACTCTTCTTTCGCGACTCCCTCAACTATTGCTTTGTACGCTTTTTTTGTTCTATCCCATCTTTTGTCTCGATCCATCGCATAATATCTCCCGGAAATCGAAACAATCTCTCCCAGTTTTATATCACTAATCTTTTTCTCTAATAGTTTTATTTCTTTTTTACTCTCCATTACGGGGGCATCCCTTCCATCCGTTATAACATGTATAAAAACTTTCTTGAGGTTCTTTTTTTTGCAAAAATCAAGAAGCGCATAAAGGTGATCGGAATGAGAATGCACTCCTTTCTTTTGAAGAAGGCCAATTATATGAAGTGAAGTATTTTTCTTCTTGGCTCTTTCAATCGCCTCTAACAACGCTTTGTTTTTAAAAAAGCTTTTATTTTTTATTGCTTCGTTTATTACTGCTAAATCTTCCCTAACAATACGACCGGCACCAATCGTTATATGGCCGACCTCGGAGTTTCCTTGATAATTTTTAGGCAGACCGACCGCCTCTCCGGAAGAGTCAATTATTGCCGTAGGAAAATTTTTTTCATAAAAATCAGTGTAAGGAGTTTTAGCTTCGGCAATAGCGTTAAAATCATCTTTCTTTCTGAACCCCCAGCCGTCTTTAATGATAAAAATTATTTTTTTGGTTTTATTCTCCGTCATACTCGGTAATTTCTTCTTTAAGATCGCTTATGTCTCTTTGCAACTCCTCTAAAAGTGTTTTTTCTTCTTCCGTTATATTGCCACCGAGTACGTCTTTCTCTATCTCATCAAGATTATCTGTTATATAATTATAAGTTACTTCAAAATTTTTCCTGCCTTCCTCATCAAGTGCTAGAAATGCATCTTCCAGGCCAAAATAGATATTGACTGTTTCATAGAATTTTTTTTGAAAACTTTCCTCCAAATTCTCAGAAGCAGTCGCCGCTTCTTCGTCATCCTCTTGAGTCTCCTCCTCTAATTCTTGATCGCCTTCTTCCGTATCTATGTCCTCCATGTCCGGCTCTTCTTCGATTTCTTCCGGTTCAATAACTTCTTCTGCCGGCACTTCTTCTGCCTCCTCCTCCGGATCTTCCCTCATCGAATCAAAAACTATTGCTCCGATAAGAATGATTACCGCTACTCCAAAAGCAATGAGTAGTTTTTTATTAGGCATAAATAAAATAAATTAGGTTTATAATTTGTTTATTTTTAATTCTTTTTATTTTTCACTTCTTCTTCTATTTTAAGTAATCTGTTGTATTTCGCTACCCTCTCTCCCCTTGCCGGCGCGCCCGATTTAATGTATTCAGCGCCGATTCCCACGGAAAAATCAGCAATAAAGTCATCATTCGTTTCTCCGGATCTGTGGGAAACAATAATTTTCCACCCGTATTCTTTCGCCTTTCTTGCCGCGCCGATTGCTTCCGAAATACTGCCTATCTGGTTTATTTTCAGGATTATTGCGTTGCAAGATTTTTGCTCCTCCGCTATCTCCATGCGCCTTGTATTCGTGGTCAAAAGATCGTCTCCTATAATCATAATATTATCAAACGACCCTGTAAGTTCACTCCAACCCTCGAAGTCTTCTTCCTCCAAAGGATCTTCGATTCCCAAAAGAGGATATTTGTCTCCAAGTACCCGGTACAACTCGATCATTTCTTTCGTGCTTTTGCTTTTCCCGTCCAATAAGTAATTCTCTTTTTTGAAAAATTCCGTTGCCGCGGCATCAATTATCAAAGGGACATCCTCTTCGCTCAATATTTCCAATATCTCTTCGGAAGAATTTACAGGAGGAACAAAGCCGCCTTCGTCCCCCGTATTAACCGCCATCTCACCGTACTTCTCCTTTAATTTATGCTTTAAACGGTAATACGTTTCCGTGGCAAACCGTAGATTCTCTGCGAATGATGCCTTTTGCGGCACCACCATAAATTCTTGAAAACTTACTCCCCCTCCACTATGCACGCCGCCGTTTATTACATTAAAGCAAGGTTGCGGTATTCTCGAGACGAACTGAAATTTGCTTGCTAAATAATTCCAAAATGCAACACCCTCTTTTTTCGCCTCGGCTCGGAAAAGACACATGGAAACACCTAAAATAGCGTTTGCTCCAAGGTTTGACTTGTCTTGTGTCCCATCCGCTTCCAAAATTAAATTGTCAAGCTTTTCCGCGTCCACTTCTTTACCAATAAGAAGAGGCCTTATTTTCGTATTTACATTTTCCACCGCTTGTAAGACTCCTTTTCCGTTGAATCGTTTGTCATTATCGCGAAGCTCTTTCGCTTCGTATGATCCGGTAGAAGCTCCCGAAGGAACGGAAGACACAAAAGTACCTTCCGAGGTTTGAAGTAAAACCTCTACGGTGGGATTTCCTCGAGAGTCAAGAATTTCTCTTGCTTTTAATCCTTTAATCATTTTACCTGTTTATGTTGCAAGCCATCCTCCGTCTATATTTATCACGGTCCCGGTCATATAAGAAGCCGCCGGAGAAGCAAGGAAAAGTACGGCTGCAGATATTTCTTCCGGCCTTCCCAATCTTTTCATCGGCAACCTGGAAACAATCCCTTCCATTGAGTCCTCATCCTCCTTTACCGGATCTATCATCGGTGTCTCGATAATTCCGGGAGCGATAGTGTTTACGCGGATATTATAAGGGGCAAGATCAATTGCTAGCGCTTCGGTCATTCCGGCGACACCTCCCTTGGAAGCCACATAGGGAAGAGCGTTGGGAAAACCTATCCCGGCTTGCCCCATGGCCACAGAGCCGATATTGACAATTACACCCCCGCCTTGGTCTTTCATTACTTCCCCGACAACCTGCGTACACAGAAAATATCCTTTAAGGTTAACATTCATTGTTCTTTCCCAGTCTTCCTCGGCTAATTCAAAGAAATTTTTAAAATCGATTATCCCTGCGTTATTTACCAGAATGTCAATTCCTTCATACAGCTCCTTGGTTTTTTCCACCATCGCCTCCACCTCTCCTTTCTTGGAGATATCACACTCAATCGCCGTTGCTTCTCCTCCTCTTTCCCTTATTTCCTCTACCACCTTTTTACATTCGTCAATAGAGATGTCCGAAACCACTACGCGAGCCCCGGCATCGGCGAGAGCAAAACAGTGTGTTTTTCCCATTCCCCTTCTACCTCCGGTAACAATGGCTACCTTGCCTTCGAGATTAAAAAATTCCGTAAATTTTTTTTCCATATTATTTTATGCTCTTAATTAATAACTTTACAAATTTTTTCTATCACATCGGTGGCAAGAATGGATTCCCCTTTTTCTTTTGCCGCCAAATCCCCCGCAAGCGTATTTATCATTGCTGCCCCTCTTCCCGCTTCAAGTGGAGAAGCTCCTCTCGCAAGCAGTGTCCCGGCAACTCCCGCCAACACATCCCCGGTTCCTCCAATAGTCAAATGGGGAACGCTCATTTTATTTACCTCCGTACCGACCCCGTCGGAAAGATGATCAAACTCTCCTTTAAGAAGGATTGTCGAGGAGAGGTAACCGGCAAAAGCCTTTACCGACTGAGATTTTTCATCGGAAGAAAGTGTGCTTACATCCTTTCCGGTAAGAACAAAAAACTCGTAGAGATGGGGTGTAAATAATATTTTGTTTTCCTTTACTTCCGGTTTTTTCCCTTCAAAGGCATATATTCCGTCAGCATCTATCACCATCGGTACTTCCGCTTTTTTAACATATTCCCGTACCACTCCTTTGGTTTCCTCTTCTCTTCCGATACCGCCGCCAAGAACAACCGCCAGTCTGCCATGAGAAACATCTTCCGCGCTTCTCGTTAAGGCTAAGAGTCTCCCAAGGTGTTTCTTGGAAAGATGATTACCGGGAAGAGGAAAAGTAATAATATCGGGACTAAAGGACGCCCCTACATCGGCAGCCCTCTCCGGGGCAATGATTTGAGCAATATCAGCTCCCGCCCTCATCGCAGCCATTGCCGAAAGTACCGGCGAACCCGTATACACTCCGGATCCACCAATAACAAGCACGAGCCCGTGATCATACTTACGTGCTTTTTTGTCTTTCTCTTTATAAATATCTTTTATTATTTCGGGTGTAATTTCTTTCATTCGTTTTCGTTTTTGTTTATAAAATGATGTTGCGCAGCCGATAATCCTTCTTTTTCCCGGAGTGAGAACCACTCCCCTTCACAAACATACCCGTAAACGGTCTTTCCGGAAGCAATCATGCTGTTTATAGCGTCAAAAAGGGTTTCTTTACCACCATTCCCGAGATAATTAAAAAGAAGCGGCGTAAAAATATATCTGGGCACAAGAGCAAGGCGTGAGTCGGTATCTTTGGCGCTTGGTTTTTTTATTATTTTACTGATTTTATAAAATCGGTTTGCTATCTTTTCCGTTTCGGCAATATAGGATTTGGAAACATTCTCGTCCTCAACTTCCGCAAGACCAAAAACCATTTTCTTGGAAGTTCGGTGAAGATTAAGCAGTTGAGCCGCTGAAGGCTTTTTCCCCGCAAAGATCATATCGGGAAAAGCAAGAAAAAAATTATCCTCGTCGATTTCTTCTTTCGCTCTTGAAATGGCAGATACTGTTTTTGTGCCTCTTTTGCGTAAAAAATGAGAAAACTTAATCGAAGCGTATTCACTTTCTTTTTTTAAGTTTTTAAAATGCTCGATGATATCCTTCTTTTCCTGGGGCAAAAGAAGAATAACTTCCTCAACCTTACATTCCTCAAGTTCATCGATAACACGGTAAATTGCCGGAACCTCTCCAAGAGGGAAAAGCTCTTTTGTGGCGGAAACTTCAAATGGGTAAAGGGATTCCCTCGCTCCACTTACGGGAATAATGGCTTTTTTAATATTAACTGTCATTTTTTCTTAATCTTTTTAAGAAAGATGGTTTTTCCCATTTTTCTTCTTCTTCAAAAATTTCTTTTTCTTCCTCGTTTTCCGGCATCTTTTTTTCTTCATCATCAAAATATATTCTCTCTTCCTTGCCCGGGACCACTTCTATCTTCTCTTCTTTTTCTTTATTGTTCTCCTTTTTGCTGCCCTCCGCTTTCTTCACCTTTTTCTCTTTCTCCTTTTTTTTCCTTTTTTCATTTTTTGATTTACTTTTTTCGCTCTTTTTCGCTTCCTCTTCCTCATCACCAAGTTCTTTCTGGAAATAATCCGTTCCGCAACCCGTAGCAAGTAGTGCCACTTTCACCTTGTCCTTATAATTATTCCTTTGCATTATTCCGACAATAATTTTCGCATCATCTTCCGTGTATTGGGATATTGTTTCCGAAATAGAAGAAATCTCCGTAAGGCCAATATCTTTCCCTCCGGTAATATTAAAGAGTATGCCTTTGGCCTTGTTAACGGGGTAAGGATAAAGAGGATTGGAAAGCGCTCTTCTTACTATTTCTTGAGTTCCCTCCTCAAGTTTGCCCTCGGCCGTGTTAAGATAAGTAAGTTTTTTGGTGCCTTTTCTGTTTTGAAGAATCGTACGCACATCGGCAAAGTCTATATTTATAAGACCGGTCTCGTAAATTGTTTCCACCAAACCCTCAAGACTCCTTGCAAGATCCTCGTTCATTACCGTGAGCGCTTTTTTAAGAGGAGTGTTCTTATCTACCACCTCGAATATTTTTTCGTTAGGGAGAATCGTGACGGCATGAAGATAAGGATTGGTTTCTTTTATCGCCTCCCGGGACATTCTCATCTTCTTCTCCCCTTCAAAAGGAAAAGGAAGGGTAAACACGCCGTAAACAATACACCCCATCTCCTTTGCCATGGACGCAAAAACGGGCAAAGCTCCTGTTCCGGTTCCTCCTCCGAGAGCGGAAACGAAAATAACAACATCTTGTTCTTTAAACAAAGGCTTTACTTCCTCGATATCCTCCTCCGCCGCCTTTCTTCCCAGCTCTTTATCCATTCCCGTTCCCAAACCACCAGTAAGCTCCTTACCAAAAGCAATACTCTTTATCTTTTTTCTTTTCGTAACTTCCTCCAAGGCACGCACATCGGTATTAAGCGCCGCGAAAAGAACTTTCTTTAGATTGGGAGAGATACTCGCTATAATAGAACCCCCACCGCCTCCAAGCCCGATAACTCTTACTTTTATTTCCCGGAGAGATTCTTCTTCCTTGTTGTTTTTGCCTTTTATCACTTTTTTTGTTTTTTTTGCTACCATTTTTTGGTTTATCCCGGCAGCTCCTCCGCCGCCTTTTATTAATTTTTACATCCTTATTGCGAGTATACCATAATATTTAAATTTTAAAAAAACTTTTTGCTCCAAACGCAATAACTCCTCCCGTAAGTGCTGTTAGGAGTTGCGGCCAGCTCATCATTACCGAAACTTGTCCCAAAACAGCCCCTTCAAGTAAATTATTTAGAACTAAAAAGCTTGCTGCATAAAGGAAAAGAAATTTGGCAAAGGAGGCAAATATCACCCCTTTCCAAAAATTTTGGGAAAAATATTTAAATACCAATACCAAAATAACATTTCCCGTCATAATAAAGGGCACCAAGGGAAAGGTGGCGGCGGGAAGCATTCCCGTAGAAAGAGCTACAATGCTGGGAAGGAGTGCGATTCCCACCGCCCCCTGAATACCGATAAAAACAGTTGCAAGAAAAAGCGTAGCATTCACAACAGGACCGGTAACGGCCTGACTTCCGATAAGAGGAACAATGCTCGCTACAAAGAGCAGACCGAAAAACAAAGTGATCTCTTTCGTTTTTATTTCACTTAATGCGATTGTTTTAATTTTCATTCTTCTCTCCTTGCTCGTTTTTTTCAAGCAAGGCCTTAGTGGCTTTATAATATTTTGTATAGCATATTTCGGATGTCTTTTTTTCTTCTTTAAAAAGGGTGTTATAAATCTCCTTTACCTGTGGGTTTTCCCCGGCTTTTTTCTTGCTTTTTCCTTTCCCGGCCCTGCAAAGTCCTTCTCTTCTTTTTTCCCTAATCTCTTCGTCTATGGGAACCGACTGCCCTCCTCCCCCTATACATCCTCCCGGGCAAGCCATTACTTCCACATAATCATATCTCTTTATCCCTTTCTTTAGTTCTTCGAGTACCTCTTTTACATTTGCCAGCCCGTATATCACCGCTAACCGAAGGTGTTTTCCGTTTAATTCTACCGTAGCCTCTTTAAGCCCTTTTCTTTTTTCTTCAAAAGAAATCTCTTTTCCCGAAAGATTGTAAATAGCCGACTTCATCACTCCCCCGCTCACCCCGTATTCCACTCCTGACTTAGTAGGACTTCCAAAGGGGATATCCGGCTCTGTTTCTTCCATTTCCGGAAAATCGATTTTCCTTAGTTTTAAAAGCCGTCCCACCTCTCTTGTGGTAAGCACGTAATCTACCGGCCTTAAACCTCCTTTAAGTTTTAACTCCTCTCTTTTTATTTCGTGTTTTTTAGAAACACACGGCATTACCGAAACAACTACTATATCGCGCGGATTTATACGGTTTTTTTTGGCAAATTCCGTTTTTATAAGCCCTCCCAGTATAATGTGCGGCGAACGCACCGTAGTCAATCTGGAAATGAACTCCGGATAATAAAATTCTACAAACCTCACAAAAGAAGGACAGCAGGCGGTAAACATCGGCAAATCATCTTTCTCCACTCTTTCAAGTAGCTCTCTTCCTTCCTCGACGGTAGTAAAATCGGCGCCGGCAGGTACATCAAAAACATCATTTCCGCCTATCTTTTTTAAAGCACTTACCAATTTTCCGGTAGAAACTTCCCCGAAGGGCATATCAAACTCCTCCCCGATAGTCGCCCTTACCGCGGGAGCAATCTGAAAAACCACCCTTTTCTTCTTGTCTTTGAACGGTGCTTCTATTTTTTCAAACTCCCCTACCGATTCAAAAGCGCCCGCCGGACAATGAACAATACACTGTCCACAATAAATGCAATCCTTATTTTGCTCTTTCGACGGAAAAACCTCGAAAAGATGCCCCTTTCCTTTTATCTCTAAAAAATTGACTTTTTGCTTCTCACAAACTTCAACACAGTTTCGGCAATCAATACACTTGGAAGCATCAAATTCTATAGGCCCGAACCGGTACATGGGGTAAGAAGTTTTTCTATCCGTAAAACGGTTTATTTCCACACCGTACTCTTTTGCAAGGTCAAGCATTTTGCAATTTAAGTTCCATACGCAATCATGACACTCTTCTTGGTGCTGTGAGAACAAAAGCTCCAGATTAATCCTCCGCGCCTTTTCCGCCCCCTCCGAGTCCGTTTTAATATCCATACCCTCTTTTACGGTTTCCGAGCAGGAAGGTACCATCTTTCCGTTACATTCAACAACACAAACTCTACAGCTGGCGCGAATACTAATATCACTGTGATAGCAGAGTGATGGGATTTTAATCCCGTTTCTTTTCCCTGCCTCAAGTATGGTCTCCCCTTCTTTCGCTTCTATTTTTTCTCCGTTAATTATTATTTCCATCGTTTTTTAGTACAACTTTTTTTAGCAAACTACGAAACGGGACCACCGCTACTTTCCCCAGAGGGCAGAGACTGCTTTCCTCCATGACAAAAAACATGTCCTCCACCTCTTTAAAGTTCTTCTTTTTAATCATCTCCATTATTCTATAAAGCCCTTCTCTGCAAGGAGTACATTTATCACAGTTCCCCTCGAGAAGAAAATCCACCCATTTTTTCAT
>CAYSXL010000010.1:0-17268 GCA_964435025.1 uncultured Candidatus Saccharibacteria bacterium
ACAAGAAACAAGATACAAGAGACAAACAATATTCAATAACCAATTTGACAAATTTCAAACAATTATTTGGTTATTGAAGTTTGAGATTTGTTTGTTTCTTGGTTGTTTTTTGTGTCCAATTTGGCTAAATTCTAGTTGGGTGCTTGCTTAAAATTCTTTTTTTTGGTATGATACGAAGCGTTAATTTGTAAAAAAAGCGATTTATGGCGGTACCAAAACAAAGAAAGACAAAATCCAGGAGAAACCAGAGGAGGATGCACATTCATCTTGAGGGTCCTTCTCTTACAACTTGCCCACAATGCAAGGAGAAAAAATTATCTCACGCGGTTTGCAAGGAGTGTGGTTACTATAAAGGGAGAGAAGTAGTGGATGTCTTAAAGAAAGAGAAAGAAGGAAAATCCAAGGAGAAGAGTAAAAAAGAAGAAGATAAAGACGAAAAACCACTTACAATGGATGGGCTTTCCAAGAAAGAAAAGTAAAGGGTTTTGGATTAGGGATTTGTAACTTAGAATTTTATCACTTTTTATGGCTTCAAGGCATTTGGCACGATCGATTGCTCTTCAATCTCTTTATGAGTGGGATTTTTTTCGGGAGGAAAAAAAGGACCACAAGGAACTTGTCAAAAGAAACATTGAAGAGTTCGCAGAAAAAAGCGATGATGAGGAGTTTATTTATAAACTTGTAGGAGGAGTTATTACCAATTTATCCGAGTTGGATAAAATCATTTCTGCAGCTGCTCCCGAGTGGCCACTTGAAAAAATTACGATTGTTGATCGTAATGTGCTGAGGTTGGGTCTTTTTGAACTTATTTACGCGAATAAAGAAGAAGTTCCCCCTAAAGTTGCCATTAACGAGGCAATCGAACTTGCCAAAGGATTCGGAGGCAGTAGCTCGGGTAGGTTTGTAAACGGAGTTTTAGGCACCGTTTACAGGGAAATAGAAAAGGAAGAGGAAAAAAGCAATTAAAAATGGAAGAAAAATTTGTAGAGTTAGAAAAAAAGTTAGGAGTGGAGTTTAAAGACAAAAATACGCTTATTCAGGCCTTTTGCCACCGCTCTTACCTAAACGAAAATCCGGACTTTGGACTCGGGCAAAATGAGAGATTGGAATTTCTGGGAGACGCTGTCTTGGAGCTTGTGGTCACAAGTTATCTTTATTCTAACTATCCCGAAAAACCGGAAGGGGAGCTTACTACTTGGCGGGCGGCCCTTGTTAATTCCAAAGTGATAGGTGAGCTGGCGGACGAGCTCAATTTTCATGATTATATACTACTCTCCAGAGGAGAGAGCAAAGAGAACGGGAAAGCCAGACTTTATATTTTAGCCGATGCTTTTGAGGCGCTTATCGGAGCAATGTATTTGGATAGAGGGTATGAGGTTGCAAAAGACTTTGTTGAAAAGAATCTAATTTCCAAGCTTCCTCGAATTATTGAATTGGGACTTTACAGAGATCCGAAATCGGAACTTCAAGAAAGAACTCAGGAAGAAGTAGGTATTACTCCCGTTTACAGCATACTGGAGGAAACGGGACCGGATCACCAAAAATATTTTGTGATGGGAGTTTTTCTCAAAGAAGAACTTATAGGAAAGGGAGAGGGGTGTTCAAAAAAAGAAGCCGAAGAAGAAGCGGCAAAAGAAGCTTTAGCAAAAAAAAGATGGAATAGTGAAAATAAATTAATTAATAAAAAAAATGTTAAGAATTAGATTTTTCCGAACAGGAAGAAAAAAACAACCTTTTTATAAGATAGTGGTTACCGATAAAAATAACCCTCCTTCAAGCGGGAGATTTATCGATGAGCTCGGGTTTTACAACCCTCTTACAAAAGAGTGTGAGATTAAAAAGGAAAAAGTAGCGGAATGGATGGGGAAGGGTGCGCAGCCATCCGATGTGGTTCGTAACCTACTCATTAAAAAGGAAATAATTGAGGGAGAAAAAGTAAACGTGGTTTCGATTTCCCGGAAGAGAAAAGCAAAAATAGAAGAAAAAAGAGCAAAAGATGAAGAAGTTAAAGAAACCGCGGAGGAAAAAGAAAAAGCCGAAGAGAGCAGTGAAGAAGAAAAAGAGAGTTCTAAGGAAAAGACGGAAGAAAAAGAAGAGGTAAAAAAAGAAGAAGAGGGTGAAGGAGAAGAACAAAAAGAGAAAGAGGAAGCGGTAGAAGGAGATGTGGAAGATAGCGGAAAAGCAGAAGAGGAAGAAGTTAAGGAGGCAGATAAACAAAGAGAAGATAAAAGAGCTGAAAAAGAAGAAGAAAAGAAAACCTAAGAAGAGGATACCGAAAACAAAAAGGAAGATAAAAAAGAAGAGGAAGGCGAAAAGAAGGAAGCAGAAGAGGAAGAGGACAAGGGCGCAAAAAAAGAGGCGGCATAGCTCCTGTAAATGCTATACGGGGCGCATCCCGTACCGTGCTCTACTCTGGTACGGGGTTGACCCCGTAATACAACATTCAGAATATTTATGTAGGCGATTTCCGAGCCCTAGAACGAGGCTTGCTCTGAATGTTGATATACGGGGTTGACGGACTATACAAAAAAGGTAGAATGAAATTAGCACCAAGCGCAGTATGCGGTTGCAAAGGTCGATTATATAGTAGGATTAAAAAATACTTATGACCAAAGAAGCTTCTGATAACGAATTCTTAGAGTTTATCGTGAAGAATTTGGTAGATCACCCAGATTCCGTGGAGGTAGAAAGGAAGGTGGACGAAATGGGAGTGCTTCTTGCTTTAAAGGTTCATCCTGAAGATATGGGACAAATTATCGGTAAGGAAGGATCAACAGCGAGAGCGATTAGGAATTTGGTTCGTATCATTGGACTCAAAAACAAAGCAAGAGTTAACTTGAAGATTGTTGAGCCCAGTGGAAGTACCTACCAACCGAAAGATAACTCTTCTGATTCTGAAAACAACAAAAAAGAGGGTCTTGAAGATATCAAGCTGTAATATACACTTTGTTTTTACAGTTTTAGGGAACGGTGCTATTATTTGATAGCGCCGTTTTTGTTTAAAGTAAAAATATGCGATTTGATATTATAACCATATTTCCACACCTTTTTGGCTCTTACTTAAAAGAGAGTTTGATTAGGAAAGCGGGGGAGAGAGGCGACATTGAAATTAATATTCATGACCTGCGGAACTGGACGGAAGATAAACACAAAACGGTGGATGATAAGCCTTTCGGGGGAGAAAGCGGAATGGTGATGAAAGCACAACCTTTTTACAGAGCGGTGGAAGATATAAAAAAAGAAGCCGGGTGCGTAAAATCAAAGGTTGTACTTTTCACGCCGCGGGGGAAGAGATTTACTCAAAAAAAAGCGACCGAGTTTGCCAATTTAGAGCAAATTATTATGCTTTGCGGGAGATACGAAGGGGTAGACGAGAGAGTGGCTCGATTTATTGCCGACGAAACTCTTTCTATAGGAAATTATGTTCTTATGGGGGGAGAGCTTCCGGCGATGGTGGTTTTGGAAACCGTTTCGCGTCTTGTGCCTGGAGTTGTGGGAAAAGAAAATTTCTTGAAGGAAAAGATTAGAGAAGATGGGTTTTTTGAATATCCGCAATACACACGTCCGGAAACAATCTTTATAGGAGAAAAGAAAAGAAGTGTTCCCAAGGTATTGCTTTCCGGAGACCATGAGAAAATAAAAGAATGGAGACAGAAAAAAGGAAAACTTATTAAATAAACTTTTATGACGGGTGGTGCTCAGAAAAAACCATATACATTAACTATTGAGGAGGTTGTTGCCGGACTTGATTCTCATGTGGACGGTCTCGAAAAAAGGGAGGCGAAGAAAAGGATCGTCGAGTATGGAGAAAACAAGATAACCCAGGATGATGCTAATCATCCGGTATTGATATTTTTAAATCAGTTCAGAAGCGGTCTTGTATATGTCTTAATTGCTGCCGGTTTCATTGCCGGATTTTTTGGTAAATGGATTGATGTCTATGTAATAGGTATAGTTGTTTTACTTAATGCGGTCTTTGGTTTTATTCAGGAGTATAAGGCGGAGAAAGCTATAAGCGCCTTAAGAAATATGATAGTTCCTACTGCTCGAATTTACAGAGAAGGAGAGCTTTTGAAAATTTCTGCGGAAAGAATAGTGCCGGGGGATGTTGTTTTACTTGAAGAAGGAGATAAAGTTCCTGCGGATATAAGAATTCTTGAAGTAAAAGAACTGAGGGTGAACGAAGCCCCGCTCACCGGAGAATCAATACCGGTTTATAAAAACACGGAAAAGTTAAGCGAAGGCGTTCAGCTTGGAGATAGGAAAAATATGGCGTGGATGGGAACCTTTGTAGCCGGGGGCAAGGCGAAGGGAATAGTAACTTCTACAGGCGACAACACATTTTTTGGTTCAATAGCCAAGGATATGAAGAAAGTGGAAAAGAATGCAGGCCACTTTGAGGAAAAAGTAAATGTACTAACCAAAAAAATGGCGATATTCGCATTTAGTGGGGCCTTTGTTATTTTTTTGGCAGCGTTTTTCACAGGTCCTTCTTTGCTTTATGAAATAGAAGTTTTTGAAAAACCACTTTTTGCCGCCATAGCCGCGCTCGTATCGGGTATTCCGGAAGGGCTTCCTGCCATTTTGGTAATAGTCTTGGCGGCGGGAGCTACGCGAATGGCGAAAAGAAATGCGATTATAAGGCGCCTTCCGGCAACCGAAACACTCGGTGTAGCCGATCACATTGTAAGCGATAAAACAGGAACTATTACGCAAAATACAATGGCTGTTAGGCGAATTATCCTACCCGGAGAGGCATCAGTGGAGGTTACCGGGGAGGGATTCATACCGGAAGGAGTTTTCTATAGAAGAGGGGAACAGATACTTCCCATGGAAGAAAAGGGGCTTGATAAACTGCTTCACATTGCGGAAATCTGCAACGAGGCAAAACTTACTCACGAGGAAAATAGTACTGATAATTATGAGATTATAGGCGATCCTACAGAAGGGGCACTTGTCGTTCTTGCCGAAAAGGCGGGTCTGAAAAGAGAGGTTGTAGAAAGGCAAGAAAAGAAAATCGATGACATGGCTTTTAATTCTAAGCTAAAAGTAAGAGCATCCCTCATAGAAAGGCAAGAAGAAAAAGAGCTTTATGTGGTGGGGGCTCCCGAAGAGGTAATGAAAAGAGCGAGTAAAATAAGAAAAGAAGATAAGGTAGAAAAGCTTTCCGAGAAAAAAAGAGAAGAGATGCTTTTTAGGGTGGAAAGAATGTCCGGAAAGGCGATGAGAACTATAGCTCTTGCTTATAAAAAAACGGGGAGCAAGGAAAATAAAGTGAAAGAGGAAGAGTTAAAGGATTTGATACTTGCCGGAGTAGTAGGCATAATTGATCCGCCTCGCCGAGAAGTCTCACGGGCGGTAAAAAGAGCTCATGAGGCGGGCATACGGGTAATGATGTGTACCGGAGATCATAAAGAAACGGCTACTGCTATTGCAAAGGAAGTAGGAATACTAAGAGAGAAAGGCGAGGATTATCAGGAAGCACTTGACCAAGAAGAACTCTCCGAGATGTCAGAAGATGAGTTTAAGGAAAGCGTAAGGAGCGTTAATGTTTTTGCCCGTCTTACTCCTCACATGAAGCTTGAAATTGCTAAAGCGCTCCAAGAAAGCGGGGCTATAATAGCTATGACCGGTGACGGCGTAAACGATGCACCGGCTGTTAAGCAGGCGGATATAGGAATAGCAATGGGAGTTATGGGAACCGATGTTACTAAAGAGGCCGGAGATATTGTTTTGGCAGATGATAACTTTGCCTCGATTGTAAACGCCATTGAAGAGGGGAGAATTGTTTTTGAAAATACAAGAAGATCGAGCTCTTCTCTTATAACCAGTAATTTTGCTGAAATAGGAACAATACTGACTTTTCTTTTGATGGGACTTGGTCTTCCCCTTTTACCTACTCAGATATTGTGGGTTAACTTGGTTACTGACGGAGTGGTGGGTGTGCCCTTGGCCTTGGAGCCAAAACATAAGGATATTTTGAAAAGACCACCGCGAGATAAGGGAGAGAATATTCTGACATCCTCTATTATTCCTTATTTTGTGTTGATGACGATCTTAATGGTTACGCTGGCTCTTTTTGTTTTCCATATGTTTTCTTCGGAAGGAGAAGCAAAGGCACAGACCGCTGTTTTTACAGTCATTGCTTTTACTCAGCTCTACAACGCTATTAATTTAAGGTCTATAAGCAGGTCGGTCTTTAGTATAGGTTTCTTTAGTAATCGGTATATGATAATGGGGATCTTTGCGGGTGTAGTTTTGCAGCTTGCTGTAATCTGGATACCCTTCCTACAAGGAGCTTTTCACTTTGTGCCTCTTTCTGTAAAAGAAGTCGCTTTTATCGCCTTTATCACTTCACTTGTTTTATGGATAGGAGAGATATATAAATATATACACTATCGTCTTATTAAAAAGGAACTTACATAACTTTTATGAAAAAGAAGATACTAAGTGGTAGAGAGATTGTTATACGTAAACTAAAAAAAGAGGATCTCCAAGATGCGGAAAAGTTTCAAAAGTTTTTTAATTCTTTTGTAGAAGAGGATGCAAAGCTTTCTATAGACGAGAAAATTTCGGTTAAAAAGCAAAAAGAAATGCTTGAAGGGAGTCTCCGGAAACAGAGAAAAAAAGAAGGAATATATTTAGTTGCCAAGGAAAAAGAAAATATTGCCGGGAGAGTGTATATAAAGATTGGCGACCAGAGGAGTAAACATGTTGCTACACTAGGCGGCCTTATGATAGATCAAAATTACAGGAGAATGGGTATTGCCAAGCATCTTATAAAAGAAGCGATATCACTAGCCAAAAAAGAGCTTAAACCCTCTCCCAAGCTGATAAAAATTTCTACTTTCAGCAACAATGAGCCCGCTCTCAGGCTTTACGAGGAAAAGATGAATTTTCAGAGAGTTGCCATAATCCCGAAACAAATTAAATACAAAGGAAAATATGTGGACGAAGTAATATTCATCCGCTACCTCAAATAACCTTCTCCCCCCCTTGTACACCCGAAGGATGTACAGAGAAGCAACGAAGTGAAAAAAAAGAGCAGCCGAGCTGCTCTTTAAATTTTTTCTACCGAAAAACAAAGTCGAAAATAAGTGGATTGTTTTGTGCAAAAATTTCATCGAAGTTTTGCATATCCATGTATGCCGGAATAGTGATGGAGCCTTCATAGAATTTTCCTTCACCAATCTTGGAAAAAGGAAGTTTTATTCTTTTTGTTAAAGAGTAAAACAACCTCTTATCGGCTGCTATTACTATACCTCGTAAGTTGTTCTTTCTTATGTGCTTGTAAAGCACTTTCATTAAGACTGCAAAGGTAAGGCCCTTAAAGGTTCTTTTTCTAAACCGTTTACTGACGGTTAGCAGGGTAACTTCTGAAACCCTACTTTCTTTCCACGGCCCCTCTTTGATGTCGAAGTCGTTTATGGTCGGCAAGCCTTTTTCATTATCCTTAATTATGCGCATAGTGCCCGCCGGGATAATTCCCATAAACTTAACCAGTAAATCGGTAGAAAAATCATCATATTTTGCGTACTTTTCTACGATTGGTTCATCCGAATCAGTGTATTCTTCTTCTAACCAGACCGAATACCAAGCGTTAGTAAAGGCCTTCCTTTCTCTTTCCGTCCGTACCTCCTTTACGGGGAATAGGATCGAGAAAAGTCGTAAGAGTATTTTCTCCTTCATTTTTCATCCCTCCTTTCGTGTTGCTTTTTTTGTAAAAAAGGACTAAAATGGGGTAATCAGCGTGGATTACATCTTTATAATAACATAACAATTACAATATGTCAAAAAAGAAGAATACAGAGCGAAAAATTTTTGGGTATCATTTAGCTTTGGATATTTATGATTGCGACAAAAAAGCATTAGACAGCATCGAGAGATGTTACTATTATTTGGATACAATGGTCGATCATTTAAAGATGAACAGACAGTCTCCTCCTTTTGTAGTTTACACCGATCCGATCAAATATCCGGATAAGGCGGGTATAAGCGGGTGGGTTCCCATTGTTGAATCCGGAATAAGTATTCATACCATAACCCCAACCGGCTTTGCTTCCATCGATATTTACAGCTGTAAAAAATATGATGTGGAAAAAGCCAAGAAATTTACAAGGGAAGTATTTAAGCCAAAGAAGGTCGAAGAAAAATTCTTTTTGAGGGGCGAAGAGTATATTCACCCTTCTTCTTAGAAAATGGATTTGCTATCCCTGACTCTACCAATTCTTGCTACGTTAATCACCCTTTTTCTTGGAGGGTTTGTTTTTCTTAGTAATCCAAAGAGTAAAACCAACAAGGTCTTTTCAATGTTTGCCTTGGGAGCTGCTTTTTGGGTGCTTTCGGTGATGCTTGCCGATTTTTCAAAAGACATTGAAAGTGCTCTTTTTTGGACAAGGATGTCTATCGCCGGACCTGCTATTTTTTCTCCTCTTTTTTTGTATCTTTCTTATATTTTCCCCCAGGAAAAAAGAAAGATTAAACTTCAAGAAATAATTTTACTATTCCTCCCAAGTCTTTTGTTCTTGGTTTTTATACCGACCGAACACAATGTGGAAAGAGTGTGGTTTGAAGAATGGGGGACAAATTTTGCCCCCGGAGCGCTCTATTATTTGCTTATTGTTTATATATTATCTTATTTTATTTTGGCCTTCACGAATCTGTCTAAATCTTACAGAGTTTTTTCAGGTATAAAAAAGGCGCAACTCCAATATATATTTTTCGGCTTTTTTACAGGTGTAATTATAGGAATAACAACAAATGCAATATTTCCTCTCTTGGGATATTCCCAGCTAAGTTCTGTTGGGCCGGCTTTTGCCATGTTTGGCTTAACGGGGTTTACCGCCTATGCCATTACGCAATACAGGTTTATGGATATTACCGTTGCTACGGGAAAAGTGGTGACGTATTTTTTTACATTTTTATCGCTCGGGGTTTTTGGCTATATCGCAGCTACTCTCTTCTCTTATTTTAATGTACCGCAAACCTACCAGATAATCATTGTAACTCTTCTTGCCGGTACTCTTTTTAAGCCTTTGCTTACTCTCTACGAAAAATTATCCTCCCGTTATCTTTATCACTCTTTTTATTCTTCCCAGAAGGTTCTTGGAGAGCTAAGCGAAAGACTTACCAAAATACTTGATATTGACGAGCTTGCCGATCTTACTACAAAGACGATTATGGGTACCATGAAAATTGACAGGGCGGTAATTTTATTGAGAGACAAAAAAACGGGTAAATTTGATGTTAAAAGAAATTTTGGATTTAAAGAGGAGAACGGAATATCGCTTGTTTCTGATAACTTTTTGACCGAGCATCTCCAAAAAACACAAAAACCGCTTGTTTATGAAGAACTTTCTTTGATGATTGATTCTACCGAGAAAGAAATGGAGAAAAGGAAGATCAAGAAACTGAAAAAAAATATGGAAAGGATAGAAGCCGCTCTTTGCAATCTTCTTGTTTCCCGGGGAGAAATAATAGGAATGATTGTGTTGGGAGAGAAAATATCAAAAGATCCTTATACGGACCAAGATGTTGATCTTATTGATAGCCTTTGTAAACAAATTTCCGTTTCAGTGGAAAATGCAAAGCTTTATACGGAGGTACAAGACCTTTCGCAGAACTTGGAGAAGAAAGTGGATGAACAGATAAGAGAGCTTAAAATCGCTTATAAAAAATTACAGCGGATAGATAAGGCGAAAACGGAGTTTATGTCCATTGTTTCCCATCAACTGAGAACTCCCCTTAGTATTATCAAAGGCCATCTCTCTATGCTAAATGAAGGAGCTTACGAGAATGACGAAGAGAAAAAGAAAAAAGTGTTAAATAATGTCTATGAAACGAACGAAAGGCTTATTGCTCTTGTAAACGATGTACTTAATATTTCCCGCATACAAGCGGGGAGAGTGGAACTTACAAAAGAAAAGGCTGATATAAAGAAAATAACAAAAGAAACGGTAGAGAAAATGATGAAAATGGCTGAGGACAAAGGAGTGGGGCTTGTCTTTCACGAGCCTGAAGACAAACTTCCAGAGATAGAAGTTGATATAAGTAAAATAGAAAATGTTTTGTTAAATCTGATTGATAATGCGCTTAAATATACAAAAGAGGGGAGTGTAGAAGTTGCCTTGAAAGAAGAAGATGAATCGGTGCTCATAGAGATAGAAGATACGGGGGAAGGAATGAAGAAAGAAGAGATAGAAAAGCTTTTTGCAACTTTTTCGCGCGGAGATGCCGGAAAGAAACACTGGATACAAGGTTCCGGGCTCGGCCTTTATATCGCCCGCCAGTTTGTGGGAATGCACGGAGGAAAAATATGGGCTTATTCCGAGGGAGAAGGAAAGGGCTCTCAGTTTTATGTCAGACTTCCCCAAAAAAGAAATTAGTTGAATTTTAAGGCAAAGGAGAGTATACTACGGGAGAGAGTAAAAGTTTACTAACACCCCCTAGGCAAGCAGCTAAAGGGGGATTTTTGGTCTTGAATATGGACAAGTTTAAACTAAAATCGGACTTCGAGCTGGCAGGAGACCAGAGAAAAGCCGTAGAAGGCTTGGAAGAAGGAACAAGGAAAGGGTTTGATAAGCAAACCCTTCTTGGCATTACAGGTTCGGGAAAAACCTACACCATTGCTTCTTTAATAGAAAGATTGCAGAAACCAACCCTTGTAGTAAGTCATAATAAAACCCTTACCGCTCAGCTTTGCAACGAGTTTAAGCACTTCTTTCCCGACAACTCGGTCCACTATTTTGTGTCTTATTACGATTATTACCAGCCGGAAGCCTACATCAAGAGTACGGATACTTATATAAGAAAAGAGGCAACAATAAACGAAGAGATAGATAAGCTCCGGCATGCGGCTACAACAGCCCTTCTTACCAAAAGGGATGTAATTGTGGTAGCTTCTGTTTCCTGTATTTACGATCTTGGTCTTCCCTCTGTTTATAGAAAAAATATATTTACTTTAAGAAAAGGAGATGAGATAACCCGCAAGGAACTTATTTCTTCACTTATAAAAATGAGTCTTACCAGAACTCCTTCCGTCCTTGAGAGAGGAAAGTTCCACGTGCAAGGGGATACTATTCAGATTGCGCCGGTAAACGAGGATGTCATATACAGAGTAGAACTTTCAGGAAATAGGGTAGAAAGTATATTTTCCGTAGATCCCGTGGAAGGGTTTGTCCTCGGGGAAACCTCGGAAGTAGAGAAAATTGTTCTTTCTCCCATAAAACACTTCCTCTCGGAGGAGAATGAAAAAGAAAGAGCCATTCGGGAGATAGAGAAAGAAATGAAGGAGCGCATCGCTTATTTTGAAAAAAATAACATGCCGCTAGAGGCGGAGAGGATAGAGCAAATTACAAGAAATGATTTAGCTATGATAAGAGAGCTGGGTTATTGTAACGGTATAGAAAATTACTCCAAACATCTTTCGGGAAGAGCGCCTGGAAGCGCGCCCTCCTCGCTCCTTGATTACTTTGGAGAGGATTTTTTGACTGTTATTGACGAGTCTCATATTACTCTTTCTCAGATTGCCGCGATGTATTACGGAAACAAATCCCGCAAAAGGTCACTAGTAGAACACGGGTTCAGGCTTCCCTCGGCAATGGACAACAGACCGCTTACTTTCAAGGAATTTGAAAAAAGAGTTAAGCAGAGTGTTTATGTTTCCGCTACTCCCGCGGAGTACGAGAAAAAAGAAAGTAACCAAATTGTAGAGCAGATTATTCGTCCCACAGGTCTTGTTGATCCGAAAGTAACTATATCTCCGTGTAAAGGACAGATAAAAGATCTCTTAAAAAGAATAGATGACAGAATAAATAGAAATCACAGGGTACTGGTAACTACCCTTACCAAAAAGATGGCCGAAGACCTTACCGAGTACTTAAAAGAAAGAAACGTCAACGTCTCCTACCTACACAGTGACATAAAATCCTTGGAGAGAATAAGAATTCTTACTTCTCTTAGAAAAGGGGAAGTGGATGTAGTGGTAGGGGTAAATCTTTTAAGAGAAGGGCTTGACCTGCCGGAGGTTTCCCTTGTTGCTATTTTGGATGCTGACAAAGAAGGATTTCTGCGAAGTGAAACAGCGCTCATTCAGACCATAGGGAGGGCGGCAAGAAATGTGGAAGGAGAAGTGCTTATATATGCGGACAAGATAACGGGATCTATAGAGAGAGCGGTAGAAGAGACAGAGCGAAGGAGAGAAAAACAAATTACTCACAACAAAAAGCACGGCATTGTTCCCCAAACCATTAAAAAGGAAATAAGTGATATTGTTCCCGTTAAAGATGTTTTGGCGACGGAAACAAAGCCCTTGCACAAACAAAACGAAAAAGAGTTTGAAAAATACATTAAAGAAAAAGAAAAAGAGATGCGCAAAGCGGCCAAAGATCTTAACTTTGAACTTGCCGCACTTTTAAGAGATGAAATTAAAGAACTAAAGAAGAAAAAAGATGAAGGAAAAAATAACAATAAAAGGAGCTAAAGAACATAATTTAAAAGGCGTTGATTTGGAAATCCCGCGCAACAAGATGACGGTCTTTACGGGAATTTCCGGTTCGGGAAAATCATCACTTGCCTTTGATACTGTTTTTGCTGAAGGGCAACGCAGGTATGTAGAGTCGCTTTCTTCTTACGCAAGGCAGTTTCTCAGCAAAATAGACAAGCCGGACGTGGAAGAGATTGAGGGGCTTTCTCCCGCTATCTCTATCGATCAGAAAGCACACTCGCACAATCCCCGATCTACGGTTGCCACGGTGACGGAAATCTATGACTTTTTGCGCGTGCTTTTTGCACGAGCCGGGAAACCACGTTGTCCAACTTGCGGAGATGAAATATCTTCACTTACTCCCGATCAAATAGTGGACAATATTCTTTCTTTAAATGAAGAAGAGAAGATTACCGTTCTTGCGCCGGTAGTGAAAGGGAGAAAAGGGGAGTATTACCAGCTTCTTTACGATCTCTTAAATAATGGATTTAGAAAGGTACGTATTGATGGAGAATTCTTTTCTCTGCGGGAGAGGGTGATTATGCCCCGTTATGAGAGGCATGATATCTCGGTGGTAATTGATGAAGTGCCCATGACCCTCCCGGAGAAAGAACTAAAGACGAGAATGACAGAGGCTGTAGAAGTAGCCCTTAAGAAAGGCAGTGGTTTTCTGGAGGTCGTCACCGGAGAGGGAGAGTATATTTATTCGGAAAACCTTTCCTGCCCTAAAGACAACTTTTCCTATCCCGATATAGAGCCGCGGCTTTTTTCTTTTAACAGTCCTTACGGAGCTTGTCCCGACTGCAACGGATTGGGAAGAGAAGAGTTTTATCCTAAAAAAGCATGTTCTACCTGTGAGGGGAAGAGACTCAGAAAGGAAGCGCTAAGTATCTTCCTTAGCGGGAAAAATATCAACGAAGTTGTGGAAATGTCTATCGAGGAAGGAGAAAAATTTTTCAATACTCTGGAAAAAAAGCTAAAAAGCCATGAAAAAGAAATAGCCAAGGCTCCTTTGCGGGAGATAAGGGACAGAATAAATTTTCTTTTAAATATAGGACTTGGCTATCTAACTTTTGACAGAGCGGCTTCTACGCTCTCGGGAGGAGAGGCTCAAAGAATAAGACTTGCCTCGCAGGTAGGGCTTAGACTGGTTGGTACTCTTTATATTCTTGATGAACCCACTATCGGTCTTCATCCGGAGGATAATGACAGGCTGATAAGAACCTTGCAAGACCTTCGTGACTTAGGGAATACTATAATTGTGGTGGAGCACGACGAAAAGACAATATTTGCTTCTGATTATTTAGTAGATTTTGGTCCCGGCGCGGGCACTCAAGGAGGAAAGATAGTTGCTTGCGGAGAAATGCAAGGGATTATAGAGGACAAGTCCAAGGATTCTCTCACCCTCGAGTACCTAAGAAGGGAAAAAAAGATAGAGTTTCCGGAGAAGTGGAGAAAAATAAAACCTTCTACACCGCTTTTAAAAATAAGAGGAGCAAATAAACACAACTTAAAAAAAGTAAATGTAGATGTCCCCCTGGGGCGCTTTATTGCCGTAACGGGGATATCGGGGTCAGGAAAGAGTACTCTTACCCATGATGTAATTTATAAAAATTTGGCAAACAGGCTTCGAGCTTCCAAAAAAGAAGAAGAGAGAGGAGTAAATAAAGTAATGGGTACGGAGTATATAGACAAGGTGGTAAATATAAGCCAAGCACCCATAGGAAGAACTCCCCGTTCTACGCCCGTTACTTATGTCGGAGCGTTTACCGAAATAAGGGAGCTTTTCTCCTATAGCGAGGAAGCAAGAATGAGAGGATGGGGACCGGGAAGGTTTAGTTTTAACGTCCCCGGAGGGAGGTGCGAGAATTGTAACGGATATGGCTATATAGCCGTGGAAATGCACTTTCTTCCCACGGTTTTTGTTACTTGCCAGGTGTGTAAAGGAAAAAGATTTAACAGAGAAACCTTGGAGGTGAAATACCGTGGGAAAAGCATTTTTGATGTACTTAGTATGACAGCGGATGAAGCGCTGGAGTTCTTTAAAGATACTCCGTGGATTGAGAGAAAGCTGAAGATTCTAAGCGAAGTAGGTCTTGGCTATCTTACTCTTGGCCAATCCGCTACAACACTTTCCGGAGGAGAAGCGCAAAGAGTAAAGCTTTCCGCAGAACTTGCCAGAAGAGACACCCGGAAAACGTTTTATCTCTTGGATGAGCCCACTATAGGGCTTCATTATGAAGATGTTAAGAAGCTTCTTTATGTGCTTCAGAGGCTTGTAAGCAGAGGAAATACGGTGGTAGTTATCGAGCACCAGCTTGATGTTATAAAAAACGTAGATTACATTATTGATCTTGGTCCGGGAGGAGGAGATAAAGGGGGGGAGGTTGTCACCACCGGCACGCCCAAGGAAGTAGCAAGAAAGGGATACAGTCTCACCGGAAAACATCTGCGTAAAATAATGGGGTAAATATATAAAGAAGCAAGATACAAAACAAGTTATGAGTAAGGAGATTCAAGAACAATTAGAGAGCCTTCCCGAGAGCCCCGGAGTCTATATTTTTAAAGACAAGAGGGAGGAGGTCTTATATGTGGGAAAGGCGGCGAATATAAAAAGGAGAGTGCAAAGCTATTTTTCTCCTGGAGAAAGAAGTAAGGCGGGAGTTATTGCAAGAGAAACAGACAAGATAGCAACAGAGAAGAAAGAAACGGTAATAGAGGCGCTTATAAAAGAGGCTCAGCTCATAAAAAGGTTTGCTCCCAAGTACAATGTGAAGGAAAAAGATGACCGAAGTTTTCTGTATCTTGTGATAACGGATGAAAATTACCCCCGGGTACTTTTAGAGCGGGGTAAGGATTTAGAAAAAGAAAACACAAGAAGTATTTTCGGTCCTTTCGTTTTCTCTTCGGAGATAAGGAGCGCCCTCAAAATAATTCGCAAGATATTTCCGTACTCCACGCACAAAAAAGAGGAGATAGAAAGGGGAAGGGAGTGCTTCTACTATCAGATTGGGCTTTGTCCGGGAACCTGCGTGGGGGCGATAAAAAAAAGAGAATATTTAAAGGAGGTAAAGAATATAGAGCTTTTCTTTGAGGGGAAAAAGAAAAGAGTTATCGAAAGACTAAGAAAAGAGATGAAAGAAAAAAGCAAAAAAGAAGAATTTGAAAGAGCGGAGGAGTTAAAGAAAAAAATAAACCTTCTTTCTTATATTCAAGATATCGCGGTTATGGGAAAAGAAAAGGAAAAAGAGGGGATGAGAATAGAGGGGTATGATATTTCCAATATTTCCGGCAGCTTGGCCGCAGGAGCGATGGTTGTATTTGAAGGGGAGTCTCCTAAGAAAGAAGCTTATAGGAGGTTTAAAATAAGAAATGTCAAAGAGCCAAACGATACGGAGATGTTAAAAGAAGTAGTAGAAAGAAGATTAAAGCGAGATTGGAAATTACCGCATCTTATTTTAGTGGATGGAGGCAAAGGACAGGTAAGCGTGGTAAGAGAGGTTTTGGGAAAAGAGGGGGTTAGTGTTCCGGTAGTAGGTATTGCCAAAGGAAAAGACAGAAAAGGAGAAAGAGTGGTGGGAAAGGTGCCTTTCGGAATAAAAAAGAATACTTTGCTTAGCGTACAAAGCGAAGCGCACCGTTTTGCTATTGATTACCACAAAAAGTTGCGAAAGAAGGAGTTTTTGTAATTAAAAAATTAAGTTATAATAAGAGCATGATAGAAATAAAAAGAATTCCTGTAGGAACACTAAAAACCAACTGTTACCTTCTTTTTGGAGGAGGAGATATTGTGGTGGTTGACCCGGGAGGAGACGCAAAAGCAATTTTGGAAGAAATAGAAAGCACAAAAGGGAAAGTAAAATATGTTGTGTGCACCCACCAGCATCCCGACCACAACCTTAAAGCAAAGAAAGTTGCGAAAGAAACGGGAGGAGAGATATTAAAGAACCTACAGGAAGAAGATAAAATAGAAGTAGGGGAAGGGAAGATGGAAGTTTTGAGGATGTCGGGGCATACCAAAGAAGACATTTGCCTTCTTGGTGATGGATTCGTGGTGAGCGGCGACCTTATTTTTATCGATGGGCATGGAAGGACCGACCTTCCGGGAGGCTCGGAAGAAGGCATGAAAAGTACTTTAGGGAGGATGGTGCAGGAAATTTATCCGGAAACCGTAGTGTATCCCGGTCATGGAGAACCATTTTTAATGAAAGAGTGGAGAGGATATTGAAAGAAAGCCTTTGTTGTGATAAAGTACGGAAGTTAATTTGGGATGCGGGTCGGTACCAAAGCGGCCAACTGGAACGGACTGTAAATCCGTTGGCGCAAGCCTTCGCAGGTTCGAATCCTGCCCGGCCCACCATTTCGCCGAGATAGCTCAGTGGCAGAGCATTCCCATGGTAAGGGAAAGGCCCCGGGTTCAAATCCCGGTCTCGGCTCAGAGCAAAATAAACGATAAAAAATTATGGCTACAAAAACAAAAAGACCTTTTATTAAATTGGATTGCGGTGATTGTAAGAAAACAAATTATCATATCCAGGCTACAAAAGGCAAAACAATAGAAAACGACAAGCTGCAGGTAAAGAAGTTTTGTAAGTGGTGTAAAAAACACACCCTGCACAAAATGAAGTTTAAGTAATAAATTACTGACAGTTGATTATTAACCATTGGCTATTGGTTATTTGTTATTGTGGTTAGTCATTGTTATTTTAGGGGGTGTAGCTCTAATTGGCAGAGCGGGGGTTTCCAAAACCCTAGGTTGTAGGTTCGAATCCTGCCACCCCTGC
>CAYSXL010000011.1:0-17106 GCA_964435025.1 uncultured Candidatus Saccharibacteria bacterium
GTTGTAGGCTATGCGGAGAGCCGTTCCACCTAAGAAAACAAGTTTTTCTCCAAAGTTTAAAGAATAAATTATCTCCAACACTTTATACTGTAGATACTCTCTTAGTATATGTCTTTCAAAAGCCTGCAAGTTTTGAGGATAAAACTCTTTGATATTGGATAAACTAAGCATTTTTTATTGTTTTTAGAAAAACACTTACTCTTTTTTCTAGACTCTTATTATCAGTATTCTCAAGCATCTCCTTTAGAGAAGATAAATTTACTTTTTCTTGGAACAAATCTTTATTAATTCTTAATGATTTAAAGTCATTCTCTGTTTTTAGATTGGCATTAAGATAAAAATAGTCAATAACGGCTTTTTCAGGAGTTGCCATCTTAAACTTTTTAAAACCACTCCCCAAAACCTGATATCCAAAGAAAAGTGTTGGCTTTACTGCCCTGTAACTAAATTCAGCAGCACTTGACATTATCTTGTTAGTTTTTCTTGTAGAGACTGATGTGATGCCAAAAACTCCTTCGGGAATGAAATTATAATATCTAAGAGCAGATTCTAAAGAAATATAAGAAGGTTGATATATTCGATTAGCGAAAACAAACAAATCTTCTTCTCTAATTATATAATCTGAAAAAATATAATAACCCTTAGCAATCTTTTTAATGTATCCTCTTTTTTGCCACTCGGTTAATCTTTGTAAACTAAAAGAACTATCAAACTTCTTGATATCATTAGTAGTAAAAATTAACTGGTCTTGAATTTTTTCTTTAAGTTCTAAAAATCTCATATATTTCTTTTACTTCCGCTTTTCAGGTAGTATAAGAAATAAATTGATGTTTTGCAACCCCTTATCTTATTTTTTAAAAAGCTTGGGCCTCTGCAAGTTTATTTAAGAGCTACGCGGGTTTTATAAGGGAGATTATTTGCTCTCTTTTTTCTTCTAAAAGCTTTTCTGTCTCTGCCTCAAGACGAATTCTTATTAGATCTTCCGTATTGGATTCTCTGATACTCACCCACCACTTTTCGTATTCTATATAAACTCCGTCTATATTTAGGCTCTTTCCATCTTTAAGGGAGTTTTTCACTTTATCTAGCGCCTCTTTTTTGTCCTCTACTTCAAGATTAATTTCTTTTGTCTGATAGTATCTTTTAAAAGGAGAAAGAAGACTGGAAAGCTTTTCTCCTTTTAGCATATTAATAGTTTTTACAAGTGCAAAAAGACCATCATCTATTCCAAAGTTTTCTCTAAACATTATGTGTCCAGAGAGCTCTGCTCCTATGGCCCCTCCTTCTTTAATAATTTTTTCTTTGTAAAAAGGATTACCTACGCGCATCATTACCGGAACACTTCCTGCTTTTTCTATCTCTTCTTTTACAACTCTGCTGAAACGTAAATCGTAGTATATCTCCTCTCCTCTTTTTTCTTTTACAAGGAGTGACAAGAGGTGATCTGTGGAAACAACCTCCCCCCTTTCATCAAGAAAAATAACTCTGTCCGCGTCTCCATCAAATATTACTCCGATGTCTGCTTCCTTTTCTAGTATCTTTTCACGTACACTCTCCGATGACCGTGCGTCGTTTGGGTCCGGAAGATGGTTCGGGAAAGACCCATCAACTTCATCATAAAGAAAAGTTACCTCTGCGCTTAATTTAGAAAAAAGAGGTTTTGCGGTAACCCCTCCTACTCCGTTACCACAGTCAATAACAATCTTTAAGTCTTCATATTTTTCCGTAAAAGAAAGAATGTGCGCTAAGTACTCTTGTAGGAAGCTCTGCACTGTCTCTTCTCCTTCGCCTTCTTTAAAATCTTCTTCTTCTATAATCTTCTTTATTTTCTGTAAGTCTTCTCCATAAACCTGAAAAGCATTTTCTTTTATAATCTTAAGCCCGTTAAACTCTGGCGGGTTGTGAGACGCTGTAACCATCACCCCTCCATCGTGCTTTTGTCTTGCTACTGTAAAATTTAAAAGAGGAGTATTAGAGACTCCTATGTTAACCACTTTCCCGCCGGAATCAATAATTCCTTTCTTGAGGTTTTCTAAAAGAGTCGGAGATGAGCTTCTTCCATCTCTCCCTATGGCAATTACCGGGTCTTCTTTATCCAGAAAAGAAACAAAAGCTCTTCCTATATTGTAAGCGTCCTCGTCTTTAATCTCTTTCTCGTAAACCCCTCTTATATCATACGCCTTAAAAATTTTTTCGTTTATTTTAGACATTTAATAATGATACCAAAAAAAAGCACTCCTTAAAAGCTCTGCTTGGTTAATCCGTTATTTGATTTTTCGTTAAAGAATGCTATAATTACGATGTTAAATTTTCAAAAAAAATTATGAAAGTATACGAACTGACTTATCTGATAATTCCTTCACTTGCCTCAAAAGAAGCCGAGGAATATCACAAAAAAATAAAGGAAATCATTGAAAAAGAGGGGGGCGTGCCGGGGAAAGAACAACTTCCTTCCAAGAAGAACCTCGCTTACCTAATAAAAAATTGTTCCGAGGGATATCTTGCTTGTGTTGATTTTGAGATTGATAAAGAGAGTGTTAAGAAACTGACAGAAAAAATAAACAAGGAAAGCCAAATCCTCAGATATCTGCTTCTGGAAAAGGAAGCTATAAAACAAAACGAAAGAAAGAAGACTTCTCGAAAGAAAAAGTCCCTAAAACCGGAGAAAACCAAACTAAAGGAAATTGACGAAAAAATAGACGAAATGCTGTGATCGGCGATTAGTCATCGGCCACCGCTTTTTGTTACGGTTATCATTATTAATTTTGATTATTAATTACAACCTATGAACTTCAACAAAGCTATCATCGTCGGACGCCTTACGCGCGATCCCGAAAAAAGAGCTCTTCCGGATAGCGGAACCAGCGTTGCATCCGTTAGTATTGCCACGAACACTTATTTCAAGAATAAATCGGGAGAAAACCAAGAAAGAACGGAGTTTCATGATTTGGTCCTGTTCGGGAATCTGGCGGATATTGCAAGTCAATACCTAAAGAAAGGAGCTCTTGCCCTCTTTGAAGGAAGGCTTCAAACAAACAGCTGGGAAGACAAGGATGGAAATAAACGCTCACGTACCGAAATAGTTGTAGAAAGATTACAACTCGGACCGCGAGGAGAAGGACAAAGTTCTAACAACCAAAAAGAAAGCAATAATCCGCAAAAAGAAGAAAAAGGGAAGGATATTCCCGTAATTGATGAAGACGACGAAATAGATGTTGAAGATATACCATTTTAAAATAATAATTAACAATTAACATTTAACATTTGACAATAATTAATGGTCAAAAGTTAATGGTCAATGATTAAAAGTTTATCCTATATGCAGTGTTATTTTTGCCAGAACAATATTAGAAGAATTGATTTCAGGGATACGGAAGTACTCACCCGCTTTATGTCGGAGATGCATAAAATAAGACCAAAAAGAAAAAGCGGAGTTTGCTCCGGTCATCAAAGAAGGCTTGCAAAAGCCATAAAAAGAGCCCGCTATATGGCGCTCGTTCCCTACACAAACCTGTAGGATTAGTTGCTTGTCATTTTTTCTTTAATTTCTTTCTCGATCTTCTTTGCGATATCGGGATTTTCTTTTAGGAATTGTTTTGACTGCTCCATTCCTTGTCCTAACTTTTTATCTCCGTAGTTGTACCAAGCCCCACTCCTTTCTACTATTTTTTCTTTCAGACCGAGATTAACAAGTTCCCCATGCCTAGATATACCTTCATTATAATAAATATCAAACTCGCCATTGCGAAAGGGAGCTCCCACTTTATTTTTAACCACCTTTGCTCTTATGCGTCCTCCAATAATCTCATCCTTGCTTTTTATTTGCGCAATTTGTGACAGACTTATTCTTACCGAGGAATAAAATTTCAGCGCCAATCCCCCGGAAGTAGTTTGAGGATTTCCAAATCTTTGCCCTATATTCATCCTTGTTTGATTAAGAAAGACAACCGTTGTCCCGGTTTCCGATATTAATTTGGAAAGCTTCCTTAGGGCGGACGACATAAGTCTTGCCTGTAAGCCAACATGGGGATCTCCTATTTCACCCGCAATTTCCGCCTTAGGAGCAAGTGCGGCTACGGAATCGATGGCTATCACATCGACTTCTCCCGACCGGACGAGTGTCTCTACAATTTGCAAAGCTTGTTCTCCGGAGTCAGGTTGAGATATAAGAAGATTTTCCACATTCACCCCTATTCTCTTCGCGTACTGGGGGTCAAGTGCATTTTCGACATCAATAAAAGCGCCAACGCCTCCTTCTTTTTGAGCTTGAGCAAGTACATGGAGAGAAAGTGTAGTTTTTCCCGTTCCCGCACTCCCAAAAATCTCTACAACTCTTCCGCGCGGCAACCCTCCCGTACCAAGAGCCAAATCCAGTGAAAGCGACCCGGTTGAAACACTGTCCACTTCTACATTCTTTACTTCGTTAAGCTTCATTAAAGAACCTTCTCCGAATTGCTTCTTTATCTCTTCTATGGTTTCATCGAGTCTTTTTTGGGAGTCGTCTTTTTTGTTGTCTTTCTTTTTTTTAGCCATTATTTAACCTTTTTATTATTACCCTAATTATTATACATTTTTCCAGCTGCCGTCATCACCCTCCCCTTCAACTTCTTTATCTTCCTCTGTGTTATCGCTTTCCTGTGAATCGTGTTTTGCATAAATTTCCCTGGGTTTTGCCCCCTCGGCGGGACCGATTACTCCTTTATTTTCCAGTATATCGAGAAGGCGAGCGGCTCTCGCATAGCCGACTCTGAGTCTTCTCTGAAGGAGTGATGCCGATGCTTTTCCCGAAGAAATCACTATTTGTTTCGCCTCTTTGTAAAGAACATCGTCATCCTCTTCGCCTTCAAGATTGCCACCCTTTTGCTCACTTTTTTCGAGTGATTCCTCGAGATTCTCCGCAAGGGCGTCATCTTCTCCCATTGCCTTATTTTCCTCAAGCCAAGACAGAATTCCTTTAGCCTCTTTCTCTGATACGTAGGGAGCTTGTACACGTCTTGGTTTTGAATTTTCAGCGGAAAGAAAGAGCATATCCCCCGAGCCTAAAAGCTTCTCCGCTCCTGCCATATCAAGCACCGTCCTTGAATCAATTTGAGAAGCAACCCGAAAACTCACACGGGAAGTGATATTAGCCTTAATAAGCCCCGTGATTACTTCCACGGAGGGCCTTTGGGTGGCAAGTACAAGATGAATGCCCACAGCCCTTGCCATTTGCGCTATACGAACAATACCTGCTTCTATTTCGTTTCCTTTGTTGGCCATGAGGTCCGCAAGCTCATCTACGACAAGCGCAATATAAGGCATTTTTTCCATCTCGCCGTTTTTTGCGCAAAGCTCTTGGTAGCTGGTAATATTCCTGGATCCTACCTCCGACAAAACCTTAAACCTTCTTTCCATTTCCATAATAAGCCACTGCAACGCGTTTGCCGCTTTTTCGGCATCGTAAATTACCGGCGTAAGAAGATGGGGCATATTAGCATAGAGAGAGAATTCTACTCTCTTGGGATCAACAAGTATAATTCTCAAATCATCGGGAGAATTTTTATATATCAAACTAAAAAGAAGAGTATTGAGAAAAATCGTCTTACCGCTCCCCGTAGAGCCGGCAACAAGCATATGGGGCATTTTTGAAAGATCAGCGCAAACAGGTTTACCGGAAACGTCTTTTCCAACCACAAAAGTAAGAGCATTCATATCAAAATACTCCTTTCTTTTTATAAGGCTACCAAGTGTAATTTGTGCTCTTTTTCTGTTGGGTACTTCAATTCCCACAAGAGATTTCCCCGGGATAGGCGCTTCGGTTCTCACCGGATGCATTGCAAGAGAAAGAGCAAGATCGTCGGCAAGCGAAGTAATACGCGAAAGTTTTACTCCTTCAGCGGGCTTTAATGTATATTGTGTAACTGCGGGACCGACATTTACTTCTCCCATGGTAACGGAAATATCAAAATCTCCAAAAGTCTTTTTGATAATAGAAGTATTTCTTCTGGTATCCCCCGGATCGGGATTTTCATCACCGTTATACAGGAGATCAAGAGGCGGAATAAGCTTTGCCGTATCTCCTTTCTTTTGCGCTCCAATCGTTTCCTCCTTCTTTTTTTCCTTTTGCTGTTCCTTCTTCTCTTCTTTTTCCTCTTTTTTCTTTTCACTCGCCTCGGGTGAGAAGAATATTTTTTTAACGGGAGAAGGTTCAATGTCATCCTGTCTTGAGAAGGAATCCTTTAGAAATTCCACAATGGAAAAGTCCCTACTGAGTAAGTTCACCAAAATAATTATTCCGGTAGCAATTGCCACCAAAAATATTATTTGCGTCGCGAAAAATCCCAAAAAACTGTTGAGCGGGGAACCTATTACATCTCCCCACCATCCACCGGGAGCTTTGCCCAAGGCATCCGTTGCTAACTCCGAGTTTCCCACGCTTGCTACAATTCCCGAAATACCCGTAATAATGGAGACCATTGAAATACAAAGGGGTAAAATAAAGTTTTCGTACTCCGTACGGAAATATACCAATGCCGAAAAGAAAATAAGCAGAGGCACAAACACTGCCGATCTTCCGAACAAAAAGTCAAAAGCTCCTCGAGATATTTCTCCTCCTCTCCCGGCAACATCGTAAAAGCCGAGAGTCACAACCAAAGCAAGCAATAAAAGCATCATTCCGATTATGATTCTTTTGATATTCTCGGGAAGAAGGGGAGGCTTTTCCCCTTTATCCTTTTCTTTTTTTCCACTTTTCTCTTTTCTTTTTTTCTTGGCCATAGCAAGGACATTCTACCACATTCTCACACTAAAAAAAACAGGGAAAAATCCCTGTTTTTAAATATACGCCTCTCCCTTTTTCCATTTATTTTTCTATAAAACCGGTTCCCGAGGGAATAAGTTTTCCAATAATGACGTTTTCTTTGAGTCCTTTTAAGCCGTCTGTTTTCCCTTCCATGCAAGCATCGATGAGTACCTTCGATGTTTGCTGAAAAGAAGCGGCCGAAAGGAATGAGTCGGTTGTTAAGGCAATCTTGGAGATACCCAGAAGAACATCTTCCGCCTTCGGAGGGTTTCCCTTTTTCTTCTCAATTGTTTCTTTAATCGAAAGATAACGCTCCCTTTCCACCATTTCCTTGGGAGTAAATGAACTATCTCCGGGGTCTTCTATGGTAACACGGGAGAACATCTGCCTTACAATAATCTCCAAGTGCTTATCATGGATATCCACTCCCTGGGAAACATAAACTTTTTGAGATTCTTTCAAGATATATTTTTGTGTCGCTTTTTTCCCCTGTAATCTAAACAGTTTGTTCATATCAAGATTTCCTTCACACAAAGAATCTCCCTTTTTAACTTCTTCTCCCGGATTTACATATATCGCTTTCTTGGGCTCAATCTTATAATTAATTATCTTTTTCTTTCCTTCTTTGGGTTTTATTTTAACTACCCTATCTTCCGTTATTTCCGCTACTTTGCCGTCCACATCGGAAATGTCGGCTTTACCCTTGGGAACTCTTCTTTCAAGAATTTCTTGAATACGGGGAAGACCCATAGTTATGTCAGCACCTCCGGCGACACCCCCTGTATGGAAAGTTCTCATTGTAAGTTGCGTCCCCGGCTCTCCGATGGCTTGCGCGGCTACGATTCCCACCGCATCTCCTTTTTTAACTTTCCTATTTAACCCCATATCCCATCCGTAACAGGAAGCGCAAACACCTCCGACAACCTTGCAAGACAAGACCGATCTTACCTTCATAGAAGAAATATCCGAATTCTCTATTTGTTTTGCTTTCTTGGTAGTAATTATTTCTCCTTTTTTAACTAAAACACTTCCTTTCATTTTTATATCTTCAAGAGCGACTCTCCCGCTAATTTTAAAAGAAAGGTCTTGGTCTATCTCGTCGGCTTCAGACCTTAATATCTCAATCCCTTCCGTATCCTTGCAATCTTCTTTTGTTACCCTCACTTCGTGAGCTACATCTATAAGCCTTCTTGTAAGATATCCCGCTTGCGCCGTACGGAGTGCCGTATCCACGGTCCCTTTTCTCGCTCCGTGAGTAGAAATGAAATACTCAAGGACATCAAACCCTTCTTTGTAAGAGCTTTTAATGGGAAGCTCTATTATCTCTCCGGAAGGATTCACTACCATTCCTTTCATTCCCGCCATTTGTATGGGTTGAGACCAAGAACCTCTCGATCCGGAATCGGTAATAATGAAAGCTGAACTGTTTTTAGGAAGCGCCTGCGGAACTTTCTCTTCAATCTCTCCCTTCACCTTTGTCCAAGCTTCGACTATCTTCTCTTTCTTCTCTTCTTCCGAGAAAAATCCTTGTTCAAAATAATTCTCTATTTCTTCTCTTTCTTTTTCTCCTCTCTCTATAATCTCTTTTTTATCTTCCGGTATGTTAAGATCATCCATTCCCCAAGACACACCCGACCTCGTAGCAAACTCAAAACCTAAATCCTTGACTCTGTCAAGAAGAAGATGTGCGTCCTCTCCTTCGTGTTCTTGAATAATATCCGCCACTATCTTTTTTAATTCACGGGATCTCATTAATTTATTCTGAAAGGGTATGTTCTCCGGCAAAGCTTCATTGAAAACCACTCTTCCCGCCGTGGTCTCCACAATGCTTCCCTTAACACGTGCTTTTATCTTTGCGTGTAACTCTACATCTCCCGTCTCAAGCGCAAGTTCAACCTCCCCGGGAGAAGCAAAAATTTTGCCCTCTCCTTTCACCCCTTCTCTTTCCATTGTTAAAAAGTAACACCCTAAAATAATATCCTGCGAAGGAGACACTATAGGCTGTCCCGTTGCGGGCTTTAGAAGATTAAGAGAAGACATCATCGTGTTTCTTGCCTCCTCCTGTGCTTTTTCCGAGAGTGGAAGATGCACCGCCATTTGATCACCGTCAAAGTCGGCGTTGAAGGCTTCACATACGAAAGGATGAATCCGCACGGCAAGACCCTCAATAAGAACAGGTTTAAATGCCTGTATCCCAAGCCTATGAAGTGTGGGAGCACGATTTAGAAGAACCATTTTATCCTTTACCACTTCCTCTAAAATAGCCCAAACTTCGTCCGTTCCTTCTTCGATAAGACGTGACGCCCCGCGAACATTATAAGCAAGCTTCTGTTCTAAAATACGAGAAATGACAAAAGGCTTAAATATCTCCAGAGCCATTTTCTTAGGTATCCCACACTGGTTTAGTTTGAGGTCCGGTCCGATTACAATAACAGACCTTCCGGAGTAATCCACTCTCTTACCGAGAAGGTTTTGTCTAAATCTTCCTTGTTTTCCTTTCAGCATGTCCGCAAGAGACTTCAAGAGCCTTTTTCCTCCCGTAGAAGCTTGCGTAACCACACCTTTGCGCATCTGATTATCAAGCAATGCGTCAACAGCTTCCTGAAGCATTCTCTTTTCATTTCTGACAATGACCTCCGGAGCGCTAATATCAAGTAAATATTTGAGACGCCCGTTGCGATTGATTACTCTCCTGTAAAGATCATTCAAATCGGAGGAAGCGTATCTTCCACCATCAAGTTGAATTATCGGCCGAAGATCGGGAGGTAAAACCGGTAAAACATTAACAAACATCCATTCCGGCTTTATACCTGCCGCTTTCATTCTTCTGAATACTCTCATCCTATGCAAGATTTTTTTTCTTTTCGCGCTCGATGTTGTTTTTTCTTTTTCTTTGCTCAGCTTTTCAATTTCTTCGTCAAGATTAATCTCTTTAAATATATCTTTCAACACTTCCGCTCCCGTACCCGCTTCAAATATTTCTCCGTACTTTACAGAAAGCCTGTGATACTCAACTTCCGAAAAAACTTCCATGGGCTTTATCTGCTTTATTTCTTCGCGAGCGCTTTCCCTATGCGTGTTAAGCTTCTGGAGCTCTTCTTCAAGCGCTTCTCCTTTAAGCTCTGCTTTCTTTTCCTTTACTTTCTTTTTATATTCTTTATCTATCTCTTTTAATATTTTTTTCTTTTTTTCCTCTTCTACTTCTGTGACAATATATGCCGAAAAATAAACTACATTTTCCAATTTTTTCATTGGGATGTCCAAAACAAGCCCCATTCTGGAAGGAATACCTCTCAAAAACCATATATGCGAAACAGGGCAAGCGAGTTTGATATGCCCCATCCTTTCTCTTCTTACGGATGCTTTGGTAACCTCCACCCCGCAACGATCACAGACAACTCCTTTAAAGCGGACTTTTCTGTACTTCCCGCAATAACATTTATAATCTTTTTCCGGTCCGAATATTTTTTCACAAAAAAGCCCTTCTTTTTCAGGCTTCTGGTTGCGGTAGTTTATGGTTTCCGCTTCCAGCACTTCTCCGTGGGACCACTCCAAAATATCCTCGGGGGAAGCAAGTTTTATTCTAATAGCGACAACATCTTCTACACGCATAATTTTAACTTATAATTTATAACTTGTGATTTATGACTTATGACTACGACTATCTTTATTAGTTATTGTTATCGTCAATGTGAGCCCGAAGGGCTCTTGTCACTTGTCATTGGTTATTTGTCTTTTTTCTTAACTTCCACATTGATTCCCATCGCTTTCATTTCCGAAACCAAAAGATCAAAAGAGGCAGGCACGTTCGGTGTTTGAATGTGCTCTCCTTTGAGTATTGACTCATACGCGGATGCTCTTCCGGGAACATCGTCGGACTTTATGGTAAGCATTTCTTGGAGAGTATGTGCGGCACCGTATCCTTCAAGGGCCCACACTTCCATTTCTCCGAATCTTTGTCCTCCGAATTGCGCCCTCCCGCCCAACGGTTGCTGGGTTATAAGAGAGTAGGGGCCAATAGACCTCATATGTATCTTGTCCTCCGCCATATGTTCAAGTTTCATCATATAAATGTACCCTACGGTTATCTTTTGCGGAAACTCTTTTCCTGTTCTTCCGTCAAAAAGCCTCATCCTTCCATCTTCGGGAAGCCCGGCTTTTTTAAGTTCCTCTCTTATATCTACGGCGGTAGCGCCGGAAAGGGCAGGCGTTACGGCGATGTAATTTCTCTTTTTCGCGGCAAATCCTAAATGTGTCTCCAAAATCTGACCCAAATTCATCCTTGATACTACGGAGAGAGGATTTAAAATAATGTCCACCGGTGTTCCGTCTTCCAAAAAGGGCATCTCTTCTTCGGGAAGTACCTGAGATATAACCCCTTTATTACCGTGTCTTCCCGCGAGCTTGTCTCCCGCTCTAATTTTTCTCATTTGCGCCACTTTTACCTCCACTCTTTTTGTAACTCCCGTATCCAGTTTGTGTCCTTCTTCACGTGAAAAAACTTTTACATCAATAACCCTTCCTCTTTTCCCGTGTTCCATCGTGAGCGACGCATCTTTAACATCCTTTGCTTTCTCCCCGAAGATAGCTTTAAGCAATCTTTCCTCGGCAGTAAGGTCTGTCTTCCCTTTGGGAGATATTTTTCCTACCAAAATATCATTTGGTTCCACTTCAGCCCCAATCCGGACGACACCTTCCTCATCAAGATCTTTTAGTTTTTTCTCCGAGACATTGGGAATGTCGGAGGTAGTGACTTCCGACCCCAGCTTCGTCTCTCTTACATCACAAGAAAAATTTTCAATATGGATTGATGTATATTTATCATCCTTGACAAGTCTTTCGGAAATGATGACCGCATCTTCAAAATTTCTTCCTCTCCAGGACATAAAAGCGACAAGAACATTTTGTCCAAGAGCGACTCTTCCATTTTCTATAGCCCCTCCGTCGGTCAAAAATTGTCCCTTCTTAACATCCTCTCCCTTTTTAACAACCGGTTTTTGATGGAAACATGTATATTGATTGGTTTCCGAAAATATCTCAAGATTGTATTTGCGTTCCCCTTTATTTGTCTTTATTACTATATGCTTCCCGTCAACCTCTTTTACTTTCCCGGACTCCTGAGCAACAATTACGTGACCCGAATCTTGGGCAACCCTTTCTTCCGTTCCCGTAGAAACAACCGGTGCTTCCGGATTAAGCAGAGGGACGGACTGTCTTTGCATATTCGAACCCATAAGCGCCCTGTTAGCGTCGTCGTTCTGCAGAAAAGGTATCATGGAGGCGGCCACGGACACGAGCTGCTCCGCCGCCACATCGATAAACTGTACTTCGTTCTTCGCAAATACTCCCGGTTTCCCGTTAAATCTTGCCTCCACTTTCGAGGAAATAATCTTTCCTTTTTCGTCGGTCTCGATTCCTCCGTGAGCAATAATATACTTCTCCTCCTCATGGGCGTTAAGATAGAATTTTTCCGTCGTCACTTTCCCTTTTTCAACTTTAAAATAGGGTGTTTCCAAAAATCCGTATCTGTTTATTCTCGCGTAGAGAGACAAATGACTCACAAGCCCCACATTTTGCCCTTCGGAAGTTTGTATGGGGCAAATCCTCCCGTAGTGAGAAGACTGTACATCTCTAGCCTCAAATCCGGCTCTTTCTCTTTTAAGTCCTCCCGGACCCGTTGCTGTAAAACGCCTTTTGTGTTCCATTTCAGAAAGGGGATTATTACAGTCCATAAACTGGGAGATTTGGGAAGAGGAAAAGAACTTTTGCACTGCTGCCGCGAAAGGACGAGAATTAACAAGCTTTGCCGGCCCGACTCCTTCGACGTCGGCAGTGGATATTTTATCCTTTATATTTCTTTCTATCCTGGTAAGACCAAGACGCAGCGTGTTTTCCAAAAGTTCCGCAAAGGGTCTTACACGCCTGTTTCCCAGATGGTCAATTTCGTCCGCGCTTGCTCCCGGAGTGTTGTTCATCCGAATAATTTCCCTTAGTACGGCAACAATATCTTCCGGATAGAGCAATCTGTCATCGATTCCTATATCCTCTTCTTGTTTTATCTCCGGAAGTCTCTGCCACATTCTCCATCTTCCCACTTCGGAAAGGTCATAACGTTCAAAATTAAAGAAGGTATTCTCTACAAGTTCCCTCGCCGTCTCGGGAGTAACCACATCTCCCGGACGTATTCTTTTATATATTTCCACCAGCGCGGTCTCTCTGTCTTTGGAAGCATCCTTCTCCAGTGTTTTTTCAATATATTTTCTATCCCCAACCTCTATATCCTTAAAAATTTTCGTTATCTCCTCGTTGGTAGCATCTTTTAATCCCGGGTATTTCATATTCGGAAGACCAATCGCCCTGAGGAGTGTCGTAGCGGGAACCTTCCTTCTTCTGTCAATCTTTACTCCGATAAGACCGGAGGGTTCAGTCTGAAATTCAAGCCACGTTCCTCTGTTAGGGATAATCTTTGCTCCAAAGCAGTCTTCACCTTTAATATTCTGCGCCGTAAAAAACGCTCCCGGTGAGCGGATAAGTTGAGAAACAGCGACTCTTTCAACTCCGTTAATAATAAAAGTTCCTCTTTCGGTCATAAGAGGAAAATCACAAAGAAAGACTTCCTGCTTTTTTGATTTACCCGTCTTAAGATTACGAAGCTCCACTTCTATTTTGAGAGGAGCTTCGTAAGATTCATTATTTTCCTTGGCCCTGTTTCCGTTTTCGTATTTTGATTTCCCAATCTTATGGTCAAGAAAATAAAGCTCCCATTCCTTCCCGGCATAATCGCGGATAGGGGATATTTCATAAAAGAGAGCCTTTATTCTTTCGTTCCAAAAATTTTCCCAAGCGTCCTTCTGTAAACTCAGAAAATAAGGAGACTGAAGGGAAATCTTCTTCTTGCCGAAGTGTTTTACTTTTTGCATACCGCTTTTGAGCTATTAACTAATTAATATTTTTAAAGAAAGCAAAACAAAAACTCCCCACACACTGTTAGGAGTTTGCTTTCTATGAAATTATAAGAAAGTGAGTTCAAACAAGATCTTAATATTACAAAACGAAACCATAAAAAATGGGTCGTATTTTGGACCTACCGTATTAAACATCCCTAATTGTACTTAATTTATTTTTTTTGTCAAATTACCTGGTATCCCTCCTTATACTCTGAAGTATTCCGAGGCCGATAAAGACAAATAGAAGATTACTTCCGCCATAACTTACCAAAGGAAGAGGGGTCCCTATTATCGGCAAAATTCCTAAGTTCATCCCTATATTTATAAAAGCCTGCGTAAAAATGAGAATAACAAGTCCGGAAACAAAAAGACGCGGGAAATTTGTGTGAGACCGCAATATAACAATCGTCATTCTCCATAAAAAAACAACAAAGGCGGAAAGCAGTACCGCAACCCCGACAAACCCGAACTCTTCAGCAATGGCGGCAAAAATAAAATCTGTTTGGGGTTCCGGTAGAAAACCGTACTGTGTTTGTGTTCCACTTTCTAACCCCTTTCCCAAAAGCCCCCCGCTTCCTACCGCAATTTGCGCTTGAGCTTGACCCCATCCTATCCCTTGCGGATCAAGATCGGGACTAACAAACGACACCACTCTCTCTTTTTGATAATCTTCCAGAAAGAACATCCATCCGGCACCAAAAACAATAAGACCCATAAGAACAAGGACGACGAAATGTCTCATTTTAATACCGGAAATAATCAAGATACCTATCCATACGGCAACAAGCACAAGAGCTGACCCGAGATCCGGCTGCCGAAAAATAAGAAATGCCGGAATAAAAACATAAATTCCCGAAAGGATAATGTGAGAGATTTTATACATTTCCACGTGACGAGTCGAAAAAAACTTCGCCAGAAGAATAATAATTATTATCTTGAAAATTTCGGCAGGGTCAAGAAGAAAGGGGCCCACCTCATACCACCTGCGTACATTTCTTATCACCGGTGCAAAGAAGAAAAGTCCGTAAAGGGAGAGAAGAGAGAGAAGGTAAAGAAAAAGAACAAAATAAGAGTTTTCCCTGAAAGCTCTCCAGTCGATAAGAGAAATAAGGAACATTATAATAATACCCGCTGTGATAAAGCCCACTTGCCTTGAAACAAGAGAAGGATTGGTGCTGTAAATAGAGAGAATTCCTATCCCGGCAATAATAAAAACGGAGGCAAGTAAAACAAAATCAAATTCTTTTATGCGAGTTAGTAATCTCATAATTTGTTATTCTGAGTTCGCTAAGGCGAACGAAGGATTCTTACTCTACAAGTTTTAGAAACTCTTTCTCACTGAGTACCGTTACTCCTAAGTCTTTTGCCTTTTCCAGTTTTGTTCCCGGGTTTTTTCCGGCCACCAAGTAGTCAGTATTTTGAGAGATAGAAGAAGAGGCCCTTCCCCCAACACCGACAATTTTATCTTCCGCCTCCTCTCTCTTTAATTTGCCAAGTGTTCCCGTAACAACAAAAACCTTTCCTCCGAGTTTCTTGTTCCTCTTCTCTCCCTTTACGAACACCCCCGCTTTTTCCAATTTTTCCAGGAGTTCTTTATTTCTCTTGTCACGGAAAAAATTATACAGGCTTCTTGCTGTAACAGGCCCAATATCATAAACCCGGGAAATCTCTTCAAGGGACGCCCTTTTAATGCGGTTTAAGCTGCCAAAGTGGTAAGAGAGTTCCCGCGCAGTGCTCTCTCCCACAAAGGGAATGGATATCGCCTGTAAGAACCTGGAAAGAGGAATCTTTTTTTTCTCTTTTATCGCCTCTATTAAATTATTTACCGATTTTTCGGCAAACCTTTCCAGGGGAAGAAGATCGCCCTCTTTCAGGAAAAAAATATCCGCCGGGTCGGAAATAATTCCTTCTTCGAGAAGCTTGTTTACTCCTTTTTCGCCAAGCCCATCTATATCAAACCCTTTTTTGGAAACAAGGTGGCGAAGCCTCTCCTTTCTCGTTCCCCGGCAATCTCTATCTTTGCAATACCAACGCACTTCTCCCTCGGGCCTCACAAGCTTGCTTTTACACAATGGACATTCCTTGGGAAATCTAATATTTTTCCGGCTTCCATTACGAAGCTCTGTAAGCACCTTTACCACACGGGGAATAACATCTCCCGCTCTTCCCACGATAACGGTATCCTTTATTTTTATTCCCAGTCTTTTTATCTCGTCTTCATTATGGAGTGTCGCGCGCGAAACCGTTACCCCTCCTAAGTTTACGGGTTCCAAAATAGCAACGGGCGTTATTGCTCCCGTTCTTCCCACCTGAAACTCCACATCCTCAACCACTGTAGTGGTTTGCTCTAAGGCAAATTTATAAGCAATGCCCCCTCTTGGTGCCTTTCCCGCCGTTCCCAAATTTTCAAAAACACGATTTTCATTTACAAAAACCGCTATTCCGTCTATTTGGTAAGAGTAGCTTTCCCTTTCCTTTTCTATTTTCTTATAAAACTCAAAAACCTCCGCCAGTCTCTTACACTCCTTTTCTCTGTCTACCGTCTTAAATCCCATTTCTCTTAAAAGAGCATGTTTATCTTTGTGTGTTTTTGCCCTGAAAGGTTCTACCACTTCTCCCTCTTTTGTGTCCGCTACCAAGTCATAGGCAAAAAAGTCAAGATTTCGTGAGGCAGCTACTTTAGGGTCGAGTTGCCTTATAGACCCGGCGGCAATATTTCTCGGGTTGGCATAAAGAGGAAGATCTTCCTTTTGTCTTTCTTTGTTTAATCTTTCAAATTCTTTTTTGGAAATAAAAACTTCTCCGCGAACAACGACGCTCCTTTTTTTCTTTTCAAGGAGCCTTAGGGGAATCGCTTCAATCGTTTTTAAGTTTTGCGTAACATCTTCTCCCATTCTCCCGTCGCCCCTTGTGGCGCCTCTCACCAAGACATCGTTCTCGTAGGTAAGCTCTATGGCAAGCCCGTCTACCTTGAGTTCGGAAAAGTAGGTAAACTTCTCGGGAGTGATTCTCGTAATTCTCTTTTCGAACTCTTCCATGTCCTCCTTGGAAAAAGCATCTTGGAAAGAGAGCATATTTCTGTAATGCCTCGTTTTTCTGAACTCTTCCAAAGGTTCCCCCTCTACTCTTTGGGTGGGGGAGTCGGGAGTAACGAGATGCGGAAACCTGCTCTCTAAGTCAAAGAGTTCTTTTTTAAGAGAATCCAGTACAGAAGAAGAAATCTCTTCCTTGTTTAAAACATGGTAGAGATATCGGTGGTGATTTATTATTTCTCTCAGTTTCTTTATTCTTTTTTTTTCGTCATCTCTCTCTTTCACAAACTTACAATTTAAAAATATTAATCAAATGGAAAAAAAACACCCTCATACGGATAAAAGT
>CAYSXL010000012.1:0-16612 GCA_964435025.1 uncultured Candidatus Saccharibacteria bacterium
AGGCGACTATACTGAGAGTGCTCCACCTGTTCCCATTCCGAACACAGAAGTGAAATCTCTCAAGGCCGATGGTAGTCTTTCGAGGCGAGAGTAGGTAGTCGCCTTACAAAGACTTTGAGTCTAAGTTTTAGCATGAATAGAACCAGCGAGGCCGACCTTGCCCCGGGGGTGGTAGTCCCCACTTTTGGGTTTATTTTTTTTATAAACCAGATCCCGCATTTTATTGTATAAGAGGTGCGGGTTTGTTATAATTTACTTAATGCGAAAAAAAAGAAACCTTTTTATATGGACGCTGTTTGCAATACTGATTCTTACCGGAATAAATCTAATCTTTCCGTTCTTTCCTACTGTCAGAGAGGCGAGCTTTTCTGTAATATCTCCCGTACAGAGGAGTTTAACGGCGAATGTCATTGAATTTCAAAAAAGAATGGAGATATTTCAGAATGCGCGTGAAATACAAGAAGAAGTAGATAAGTTAAGATCGGAAAACAGGAAGCTCCAATCGTTTTTAGCACAAAAAGAGGAATTAAAAAAGGAAAACAAAGCACTTAGAGAAGCTCTTGACATAAAGCTTCATACAGAGAGTGAAATGGTACTTGTCAGGGTCACGGGAAGAGAATTGGCAAACAACAACTTAATCGTTTATCATGACAAGAAGATTAAAGAAGGAAGCTCTGTAGTAACCCCGGAAGGAATGTTAGTGGGAACGGTTTATGAGAGCAACGAAAATTTTTCCGTAGTAAGATTAATTACGAGTGAGGATAGCGCTTTTGAGGCCAAAGTACAAAATGAAGATGAGCCTATTGGAGTTCTTCGTGGAACGGGAAGAAGCACACTTCTTTTAGATATGCTTCCCAAGGAAAAGAAGGTGGAGCGGGGTGATCGTGTCATCAGTTTATCGGGAGAAAAACTGGAAGCGCAAGGGGTTTATATTGGAAGAATACTGGAGATAGAGGAAAGTGACGTGGAGGCTTTTAATACTGCCGAAGTTTGGCAGGGAGTGGATCACCGTTATCATGATCATCTTTTTGTCATAGAAAATGATGAAGTATATTAATCTCTTTTTTATAATAGGCTTTTTTGCAGTTTTACAGAGTAGTGTCTTTTCCCTTTTTCCCATTTTTGAGATTGTACCGAATTATTTAATTATTTTTGCATTGCTCTATCTTTTACTGGAAAAAGAAAATAGCAATGAAGGTCTTTTTGTCGCCGGGGTTTCGGGGGTTTGGGTTGATATTTTTTCCAGTACTTTTTTTGGTTTTTACGCCTTAATATTTTTAATCTCCGCTTTCGCTCTTAAAGTAATTATTAAAAAATATGTCGGTATTCCGTCTTTTTCGTAAAATAAAAAAACGCCGGGCAAAAGAAATAGAGCCACACGAGGTTTTTCTGGACAACTTGGCACAGAAGAAAGAACAGGAGTACGGAACTTCCAAAAAAAGATTGGAAGTATCGCTCTCCCCGGTTGCTTTAAAAACTTTTTCCTTTCTTCTCATTTTTCTTTTTCTTGTCCTTTTCGGGAGAAGTTTTCAGTTGCAATTTATAAATGATGATCATTTCTCCGCGCTTGCGAGCAGAAACATATCCTCGATTTCTTCCGTGCAACTTTTGAGAGGGGTGGTGTATGATAGAAACCATAAGCAACTTGTTTATAACTCGCCCCAATATGATCTTTCTTTTCGAGGAAAGGATGTTTCTTCCGGAAAAAAAGAAGCGTTGGTAAAAATTGCGGAAATAATAGAACGGGATCCACGAGATATATTGAGCCGTATAAAAGAAAGCAACAGTACGATTGTTGTTGTTGAAAGAGAGCTTGAACACGAGAAATTAATAAAACTACAGGCAGGAATCGAGGAATTTGACGGGTTCTTTCTCTCAAGCAGCATAGGGAGAGAGTATGTTTACGGAGAAACATTTGCTCATCTTTTAGGATATATAGGAAATATAGACAGAAAAATGCTTCGCGATAATCCTGAGAAATACACAATTCATGATTACGTGGGAAAAATGGGGGTGGAAAAGTTTTATGAAGATAAACTGACTCGGGCAGGACAAAAAACGAAAATAGAAAAAGATGCGGCGGGAAATATTATATCTTCCAAGGAAATTAAAGACGATACAGAAGGAGAAAACATTGTTTTGACTATTGACGCTAATTTACAAAGGATAGTGGAAGAAAAGACGGAGGAAAAATTGGAAGAACTGGGGGTGGAAGGAGCTGCCGTGATAGCTCTCGACCCTCAAAACGGGGATGTTCTGGCAATGCTCAGTAAGCCGAGTTTTGACAATAATGTTTTCCGAAAAAGTACGGAAGCCAATATATTACAAGATCTTTTTAAAGACGAGAGAGGAGTGTTTGTAAATCGAACTATTGCTTCCGGATATCCTACGGGTTCGGTTATAAAACCTATTCTCGCCGTAGCTGCGCTTGAAGAAGAGATTATAACTCCCGAGAAACAAATTTACAGTCCCGGGTACATATCTATTCCCAATCCGTGGGATCCTTCGAGGCAAACTATTTTTCGTGACTACCAAGCTCACGGGTGGCGTGATATGAGAGAAGCCATCGGTGTTTCCAGTAATGTTTATTTTTATGCTGTCGGTGGGGGGTATGAAGACCAAGAGGGTTTGGGGGCTTCAAGGATTAAGCGGTATTTAAGTCTTTTCGGATGGGAAGATAAGACAGGAATTGACCTTCCCGGTGAAAGAGAAGGATTTATCCCTTCTCCCAAATGGAAAAAAGAAAGATTAAACGATATTTGGAGAATAGGAGATACTTACAATCTCTCCATAGGTCAAGGATATCTTTCAACAACTCCTCTTCAGGTTGCAAATTCTTATAGCGCGATTGTAAATGGAGGAAGGCTTTTCACGCCTAGGGTATTAAAGAAGATTATTGACGATGAAGGTGATTTAATCGAGGAAACCGAAGTGGAACTAATAAAGGAAGATTTTGTTTCCGATAAGAATTTGGAGATTGTTAAGGAGGGAATGCATAAGGCGACTACAATGGGGACGGCAAGATCGCTGCAAGTACTCCCCATGAAGGTAGGAGCAAAGACGGGTACATCACAAACATCCGTACCCGGGGTAAACAATAATTGGGTTACCGTTTTTGCTCCCTACGATGATCCGGAGATAGTTATTACCACGATGATAGAGGGAGTAGAGGGGGTAACACCTGTAGCGACTCACCTCACAAGAGATGTGCTGGTGGAGTATTATAAAGGAATAAAAGATTAAACTAAAAAGACATGAAAAAACGTTATACTAAAGAAGGACTTGAAAAGTTAAAAAAAGAGCTTTCTTATTTGGAAAAAGAGAAGAGAAAAGAAGTCGCGGATAAATTAAAATACGCTGCTTCTTTTGGGGATTTGAGTGAAAATTCGGCATATGACGATGCGAAGAACGAACAGGATATATTGGAAACACAAATTTCCAAGCTCAAAGCAAAGATAACCGAAGCGAATGTCGTAGAAGATAAGCAGGGGAGGGATTTTGTACAAATAGGATCGCAATTGGAAATTGAGATAGACGGGCAAAAAAAGAAGATAGAAATTGTTGACGGTTCGGACGCGGACCCGATAGCGGGAAAGATGTCTTGTGAATCTCCTATGGGAAAAACGCTTTTGGGGAAGAAACCGGGGGAAGTTTGTAATATGAAAATTCCTTCGGGAGAAAAAAAGATAAAAATTTTAAACATAGTTTGATTTTATTTTATCTTTTAGATAGAATGTAACTCATTATTCTCTTAACTACCGATAAAATGAATAGAAAAGATAAAATAAGAGAAGGAAGAGTAGAAAAAATTGAAACTCTAAAAAACAGGGGCATTCCTTCTTATCCGGTAGAGACGAAAAGAACGCACAAAATAGAAAAAGCACTTACTTCTTTTAATGAACTTTCACAAAAAGAAAAAGAAGTTGTCTTGGCCGGCAGAATAAGATCTTTTAGAGAACACGGCAAGATTACTTTTTTTACCATTGAAGATAGTACCGGTGATATTCAAATCCTTGCGATGAGGGAATATATGGGTTCCGAAGCTTACGATTTCTTCTTGCAAACGTTTGATGTGGGGGACTTTATCGAAACAAGAGGTATTTTAACCACTACCAAAAAAGGAGAAAAAACTCTAAAGATAGCCGACTTTAAGATGCTTTCTAAAGGAATCCTTCCTCTTCCCGAAAAATGGCACGGGTTAAAAGATGAGGATGAGAGGTACAGAAAGAGATATCTAGATTTAATTTTTAATAAGGAAGTCCGTCACAAATTTGAAAAAAAGGCAAAGATAACCAAAGCTATTAGAAGTTTCTTAGATAAAGAAGAGTTTATAGAAGTGGAGACTTCTGTGCTGCAAAATATTTACGGAGGAGCTGAAGCACAACCTTTTAAAACCAAAATAAATGCGTTTGATTTGGAAGCGTATTTACGTATTTCTTTGGAGCTCGATCTTAAGCGCCTTATCGTCGGGGGGTTTGAAAAGGTGTACGAAATAGGCAGGGTCTTTCGAAACGAGGGCGTGGGAAGAATGCACAACCCCGACTTTACCATGCTGGAGTTCTACTGGGCGTATAGTGATTATAAAAAACTTATGAAACTTACCGAAAGAATGCTTCTTTCTGTGGTAAAAGAAGTTTTCGGGGAAGAAAAAATAACTTACGGGGGTAAAGAAATAAATTTTCGGGGACCGTGGCCACGAGAAGAGTATGATGGTCTTGTAAAAAGATATACGGATCTTGATATCAATACTTTAAATAGAGAAGGACTTCTTAGAGAAGCTAAAAAGCTGGGGGTTAAAGTGGATGATAATTTCAGTAAAGCAAAAATTATTGATGAGATATATAAGAAGTATTGCCGACCGCAGATATGGGAGCCAACTTTTATTATCCACCATCCTGCGGATGCCATCCCGCTTGCAAAGCCGCTTGATGAAGATTCTTCCAAGCTTGGTTCTTTTCAACTTGTTCTCGGAGGCGGTTGGGAACTTATAAATGCTTATTCGGAGCTTAATGATCCTGTGTTACAAAAAAAGATATTCGAGGAGCAGGAAAAATATTTTGAGGAAGGAATGGAAGATGCTCAACGAATGGATACTGATTTTATCGAGGCCCTTGAGTACGGAATGCCACCTACCGCGGGATTTGGCATGGGGATTGATAGGCTTGTCTGTCTCCTAACGGATTCTTACAACTTACGAGAGGTAACACTCTTTCCTACTATGAAACCGAGAGAAGATGATAATAAATAAGATTATAATTAAACAACATTTCTTATGGATAAAAATAAAGCTCTCTTACTGGTAAGACAGTATGTTAAAAACGAAAATAGTATAAAGCACATGATTGCTGTTGGCGCTGTGATGAGAGCGTTAGCGGAGAAATTCGGCGAAAATAAAGATCTTTGGGAGCTTGCGGGGATATTGCATGACATAGACATGGAAATTGTTGATTATAGGAATAATCCCGGCTACCACGGAAAAAAAGGGGCGGAGATATTAAAAGAAAATGGCGCTAAAGAGGAAATTATAGCTGCGGCTCTTGCACATAATAAGGATACCGGTAAGGAAAGGCATACACTTCTTGAAAAGTCGATTTACGCTACCGACCCTTTGACGGGACTAATTGTTGCCAGTGTCTTGGTGCTGCCGGAAAAGAAAATCGCCGACTTAACCTCCAAATCGGTTCTTAAAAGGTACAAAGAAAAAGCGTTTGCCAAGGGTGCGGATCGAGATATAATCGCCACTTGCAACGAAATCGGCCTTGACCTGGAAGAGTTTATAAATATCGGTTTGACTTCAATGCAAGAAATAAGCGACGAAATCGACCTATAAAATTACAAACCATGTAATTAAATTCTAAACCCCGAATAGAAAAGCAAAGCTTTCTACGGGGCAGGTAAATAATAAATTCTAATTTTCAAAACTCTAAACAATTGTTTTTGTCATTTGGCTTTTGGTCATTCGAATTTGTTTAGTATTTCGAATTTAGGATTTTTAACTTATTTGGTGCTTTGAATTTGTAATTTAGTATAATTTATTATGTTGGATGTTAAGTTCATACGGGAAAATCCCGAAAAGGTAAAGGAAGGAGCAAAAAAGAAGAATATTGAAATCGATATTGATAGTATTCTTTCGCTGGACAAGAAAAAAAGAGAACTTCTTTCAAGAATTGAGGAAATAAGGGCAAAGAAAAATGAAGCGAACAGGAAAATAAAAGAAGAAGGGAACCGGAAAGAGCAGATAATTTCTCAAATGAGGGAACTGGAAAGCAAAAATGAAGGCCTGGATGATGAATATAAAAAAATTGAGAAAGAACTTGAAAAAGAATTGAAAAAAATTCCTAATCTTCCGTTTGAGGAGGTCCCGGTAGGGAAGGATGATGATGAGAATAAAGTTATTCGGTACGAGGGGGAGAAAAGAAAATTTGATTTTCCCGTTCGTGACTATTTATATATAGGCGGAAAGACGGACACAATTGACCTTAAGCGTGCGGCAAAGGTTTCCGGGGCGAGGTTTGGTATTTTAAAAAACGAAGCCGCACTTTTACAATTTGCGCTTCTTAACTTGGCTATAGAAACAACGAGTAAATATGGGTTCACACCTATTCTCCCTCCGGTAATGATAAAAAAAGAGATGATGGAGGGAATGGGGTATGTAGAAAGAGGGGAGGAGGAAATATATAAAATAGAAAAAGATGACTTTTATCTCATAGGCACTTCCGAGCAGATAATCGGGCCGATACATGCGGGAGAAATATTTAATGAAAAAGACCTTCCACGTCGATATATAGGCTACTCTTCGTGCTTCCGAAGAGAGGCGGGCTCTTATGGGAAAGATACCAAAGGAATATTGAGAGTACACCAGTTTGAAAAAGTGGAGATGTTCTCTTTTATAACGCCTGAAAAATCAAAAGATGAGCACGAATTACTTCTCAAGATAGAAGAAGAACTGATGGCCCTTTTAGAGATACCTTACCAAGTTATTGATATCTGCACGGGAGATTTGGGAGATCCGGCGGCAAAAAAATATGATATTGAAGCCTGGATGCCCGGGCAAGAGGAGTATCGGGAAACTCACTCCACCTCCAACTGTACGGACTTTCAATCACGAAGACTAAATATTCGTTACAAGGGTAAGGAAGACACAAATTTTGTACATACTCTAAACGGAACAGCGCTTGCCATAGGAAGAATTTTGATAGCACTTTACGAAAACCATCAGGAAGAAGACGGAAGTGTTAAAATTCCGAAAGCTCTCCAAAAGTATCTCCCATTTGAAAAAATAAGTGTCAAAAAATAAAAATATGGAGGTAGGATACTTTAAGTCCGGGAAAGAATGGGATGATTTTTTAATAGAGAAAAAGGGAAGTTTTTTACAATCAATCGGTTGGGGAGAGTTCAAAAAGAAATACCAAAAGGTATGGCGTTTTGAAATAAGAAAGAACGGAAGTGTTGTTGCAATTGCGCAAGCATTTGAAGAAAAAGGACCTTTTTACAGTTATTTATTTATTCCTTACGGGCCGGTAGCCGAAAGAAAAGAAGAGAGAAACTTTCTTTTGAAAGAAATAAAAGCAAAAATAGGAAAAGACTTTTCTTTTATTAAAATTGAACCGAAAGAGGAAGTTACGGTAGGTGTTAACGCTTTTTATCGAATTGAGCCGTGGAAAACGATTATTTTGGATTTGGAGGGAGATATTCTGGAAAAATTCAGTAAAAATACCAGATACAATACAAGACTGGCGCAAAAAAAAGGTGTAGAGGTGGAAAAGGAAAAAGATGTAGCGTCTTTTTACAAACTTTTACTTCAAACAAAAACAAAACAGGGATTTTCCACTTACCCCGAGGAATATTTTCAAGAGTTGGTAAAAAAAGAAAACTGTTTACTTTTTCTTGCCAAGCACGATGGGAAGCCTGTTGCGGGGAACGTGATTTATTTCTTTGGCGATATGGCAACTTGCCTTCATTCGACATCGGATTACAGTTTCCGAAAAATAAAGCCCGCAAACCTTTTAAGGTATGAAGCAATGAAGTATGCCAAGGAGAGGGGCTATGGAAGGTTTGATTCTTGGGGGATTGATGAAAAAAGGTTTCCCGGGGTCACTAAGTTTAAGAGAGGTTTTGGAGGGAGAGAAGTCATTTATCCACAAGGAAAGGAGGTACCGGTTAAAAGGGTAAAATATTTCGGATACAAAGCATTGTCACTTATAAAAGAAAGAAGGAGATGAAAAAAGTTTTCCAATTTTTCTTAAAAATAATAACCAAGGGGATAATAAAAAAATATAATCCCCTTATTATCGCCATAACGGGAAGTGTGGGGAAAACTTCTACCAAAGAGGCGATATTTAGCGCATTTCGTGATTTTAAAAAAATAAGAAAAAGTAGTGGTAATTTAAATACGGAAATAGGAGCCCCTCTGGTGTTTCTTGGTGAAGAAAAAGGGGGATCCGGTTTTATCTCATGGGTTTTTATCCTTTTAAAAGGTGTTTTTTTATTAATCCGTAGAGATAAAAATTATCCGGAAATAATCGTGGCTGAGCTTGCCGCGGATAAACCTGGAGATATGAAGTATCTTACCAGTGTTATTAAACCGGATATTGGTGTTGTAACCTCCGTAGGAGAAGTGCCGGTGCATATTGAGTTTTACAAAAGCGCCGAAGATGTTGCCAAAGAAAAGGAAGAACTTGTGAAAGTGCTGGATGAGGAGGGGACGGCTGTCCTCAATATTGACGACAACTATGTAGCCAAAATGAGGACAAAAGCAAACAAACTTACTTTCGGATTTAACGAAAGAGCGGATGTGTCTATAAAACGTATAAACACCGATTCCCATAAAGGATCCCATGTTAAGTTTACGTATCGGGGAGAAGAGTTTTCCATATTTCTTTCCTCTTGTATAGGGGAAACTTTTTCTTATATCGCAGCATGTGTTTTTGCTGTTGGTGTTTTAATTGGGGTAGGGCCGGAAAGACTCCCTAAAATGATTGAGCAAATACGTCCTGCGAAGGGAAGACTTAGTATTATAAGAGGCAAAAATGACAGCACAATCCTGGACGGAAGCTACAACGCGGCGCCATCATCAATGATTTCCGCCCTTTCCGCTCTGAAAGAACTTTCCGCCAAAAGAAAAATTGCGGTTCTTGGAGATATGCTTGAGCTTGGCAATTATTCTGCTCAGGAACATCGTAAAATAGGGAAAAGAGCTGCTGATTTTTGTGATTATATTATTGCTGTAGGGGATTGGGCTTATGAAATAAAGAAGACCTGCATACAGGGAGGATTGGAAGAGAATAAAGTTTTTGCCTTCTCTAAGTCGGAGGAAGCGATAACGGAATTGGAAAAAATAATTTCTCCGGAAGATCTTATTTTAATAAAAGGTTCACAGGGGGTACGTACCGAAAAAATAGTTTTCTCTGTTATGAGGGATCCGGAGAGAGCAGAAGAACTTCTTGTTAGACAAACTCCCTTTTGGAAGAAAAAATAAAAATGAAAAAAAAATCACTAAGGAAGAAACACCGAATCAAAAAAAAGAAACCGATTACGGAAAATACTTTTTTCAGCGGGGTTTTGTTCTTTTTGTTCATATTTTTAATAGGAGTTTATTTTTTTGTATTCTATCCTCTTTTCCAAATAGAATCGGTTACCGTGGAAAATTTAGAAACAATTGACAAGGAAGCTGTCGAAAACTTTGTCAAAAAACGTACGGAAAATAAAATTCTTTTCCTTAGTACTCGAAGTACGTTTTTGATTTCCGGAAAACGAATAAGTGAAGAATTACTTAAAGATCTTCCCACTATCGGTAATGTTGTCACTAGAAGGACTTTCCCGGACGGATTAAATGTCGAAATAATAGAAAGGAGGCCGATGGCTTTTTGGTGCAAAGAAAAAAACAGGGAAAAGTGTTTCTTTATTGATAGTGAGGGTGTTGCTTTTCAGAGGACGGATAAATTGACTACGGCAAGACCAATCCTTGTAAAAGGGGAAGACCCCGGCAGGTACAATCAGGTGGTCACAAAAGACACTCTTTCTCTCTTATTTCTAATTCATAAAACCGTTTCTAAGAAAAATGCTGAAGTAAGTTTTTTCCGTATGACTTCGGATGACTATGTAGCCGCCCATACAAATGAAGGATTTGAGATATATTTTACGCTTACGGACACGGAAAAAGAGCTGGAAAATCTGAAAATTATTCTGGGTAAAAAATTAGGAGAAAAAGAAAGAAAGGATTTAAAATACATTGACCTGAGGTTTGGCGACAGAGTGTATTATAAATAACCTATCACCTATAACAAATAACAGATGACCCCGGTACAACGGCAAGGACGTGTAGGGGGCAGATAAATTACAGGTAATAAGGAAATCATAAGTCGTGGGTCATAAAGCAAATTAGCACTCTTGACAAAAGTGTGCTAATTTTTTATTATTGGAGAGGTGACAGAACATATGAAAGATTTAACCGACAGACAAAAAAATATACTGGAGATAGTGATTAGAGAGCATATAGACAGCGCGGCGCCGATAAGTTCCAAGTTCATTGAAGAAGAGTATGAGTTGGGTTTTTCCCCGGCAACAATAAGAGGGGAGTTGTTTGAGCTTGTCGAAAAGGGCTATCTCTATCAGCCGCATACTTCGTCAGGACGTGTGCCAACCGATAAAGGGTATCGTTTTTTTGTTGATCTTTTGTCGGAGGGAGAAGCAAAATATTTGGAGTCTCAGCTTGGAAAGGAAATAAAGAAAATGCGTAGGGAAGTAGAGGACAAAGTACAGTTTATGAGAGAGTTTACCCGTTATTTGGCACAAACTTCTTCTACACTCACTGTTTCATATTTCCCCAAAGATCAGCTTATCCTTAAAGAGGGCTGGGGAGATGTACTGCGTGACCCTGATTTTACCGATATAGAAAAAGTGCACGATTTTATGGGGCTTGTAAACGACTTTGAGGAAAATATAGATTCGTTTCTTCTGGAGGAAAATTCAGGAACCACCCGTGTTTATATAGGGAGTGAATCTCCGTTTTCCAAAAAAGACAATTTCAGTGTTCTTATTTCTCCTTGTAAAATAATGAAAGGAAAAGGGCTTTTAGCCATTATGGGACCAAAAAGGATGCCCTATGAGAAGAACATTAAATTAGTTGAGTCGATTATAAAAATACTTAAAGAGTAAAATGAGAGAAGAAGAAAAGAAAAAAGTAAAGAAACTTATATCAGCTTACAAAAAGCAAAAAAGAGAAAAAGAAGATTATCTTGAAGGGTGGAAGAGAGCGAAAGCTGATCTTGATAATTACAAAAGGAAAGAAAAGGAACGCTTAGAGAGGTTTTCCTTACAAGATAAAAAAGAGTTTTTACGGAAATTTTTACCCGTTTTAGATAACTTTAAAAGAGCGGAAGAAGAAGCCTCGAAAGCGGAAGAAAAAGGCGAGGTGGTTGAGGGATTGTTGAAAATAAAAGAACAACTCGAGGATATCCTTCATAGGGAGGGGTTAAGAGAAATAGAGGCGTTAGGGAGAGAGTTTAATCCTGAGTATCATGATGCTATTGAAATGGTCGAGTACGAGGGAAAAGAAAGTGGGATTATTGTTGAAGAGATTGGAAAGGGTTATCTCTTGGGAGAAGAAGTGGTTCGTCCTTCAAAAGTAAAAGTAAATAAATAACTTAACCGAAACTTTAGGTGAAGAGAGTTCGAAGCTTAAAGTTTTTACAATTATGTCAAAAATATTAGGAATAGATCTGGGAACAACATTTTCTGCAATGGCTGTTGTTGAAGGTGGTAATTCCAGGATAATCGAAAACAAAGAAGGTGCGAGAACAACACCTTCGGTTGTTGCTAACAGCAAAAAAGGGGAAAGGCTCGTGGGAACAATCGCAAGAAGGCAACAGGTTACCAACCCGGAGAACACTGTTTTCGCAACAAAAAGGCTTATTGGAAGAAGATTTGATGACGAGGAAGTACAGAAAGAAAAAGACAATCTTCCTTATGCAATTAGAAAAGAAGAGAACGGAGAAGGGGTTGAGGTTAAGCTGGGAGAGAAATGGATGAAGCCTGCGGAACTTTCGGCCATGATTCTCCAAAAACTCAAAAAAGATGCCGAGGAAAAAATAGGTGAAGAAATAACGGATGCTATTATAACTTGCCCTGCTTACTTTGATGATGCTCAAAGAAAAGAAACAAAAGTTGCAGGAGAGATTGCCGGATTTAACGTGCGTCGTGTAATCAACGAACCCACAGCGGCAGCACTTGCTTATGGACTGAATAAAAAAAATGATCATCAAATCGTGGTATATGATTTTGGAGGCGGTACTTTTGATATCTCTATTTTGGATGTCGGCGAAGACACGATTGAAGTGAAGGGAACAGGAGGAGATAGTCATCTAGGTGGTGAGGACTTTGATAACCGCATTGTTAATTGGCTTGTTGAAAGTTTCAATAACGACAACGGGATAGATCTTTCCAAAGATCCTCTTGCTATGCAAAGGCTCAAGGAAGAAGCTGAAAAAGCGAAAAAGGAGCTTTCCACCACAATGCAAACAGATATTAATATTCCTTTTATTACTTCCGATGATACGGGACCAAAACATCTTAATTACGCTCTTAACAGATCTAAATTCGAATCGCTTACAGAGGACCTTGTTGAAAGATCTGTTGAACTTGCAAGGAAAGTAATTGAAGATTCCGGAATAAATATTGATGACATTAAAGAAGTTGTACTGGTAGGAGGACAAACGAGAAGCCCTAAGATTCAAGAAAAAGTAAAAGAAGTCTTTAAGAAGGAAGCAAACAAGGAAATTAACCCTGATGAAGTGGTAGCGGTTGGCGCTGCAATTCAAGGAGGAATTCTGGGAGGAGATGTAAAAGATGTTTTACTCTTAGATGTTATTCCTCTTTCACTCGGAATAGAAACACTCGGAGGAAAGAACACTACTCTTATTGAGAAGAATACGACTATTCCGACTCAGAAAACGGAAACATTTTCTACAGCGACCGACAACCAGAGTTCCGTACAAATTCATGTTTTACAAGGAGAGCGACCGATGTCAAAGGACAACAAATCTCTTGGACAATTTATCTTGGATGGAATTCCTCCTGCTCCGAGAGGAGTGCCTCAGATTGAAGTTAGTTTTGATATTGATGCTAACGGGATACTCAACGTATCGGCCAAAGACAAGAGTACCGGAAAATCGCAATCTATTCGAATTGAAGGAACATGTGGAATATCCGACGAAGAGGTTGAAAGGATGAAAAAGGAAGCCGAAGAACATGCACAAGAAGACAAAAAGCAAGAGGAAATTGTTGATGTTCGGAATCAGGCGGATCAAGTTATTTATAGTGGAGAGAAGTTGATTAAAGAGAGCGGTGATAAAATGCCCGCGGATAAGAAGGAGTCCTTGGAAAGTGCTTTAAAGGAACTACGCGAGGCACACAAAGAAGATGATGCGCAAAAAATAAAGGATAAAATGGAGGCGTTGAATAACGCGCTTCAAGAGGCGGGAAAAACCGTTCATGAACAAGCCTCAACCGACCAAAAAGAGCAACAATCTCAAGAAAACAACGAGGAGGAAGGTCAGGAAGGAGAGACGAAGGAAGGGGACTATGAAGAAGGAGAAAGCGATAAAGGAGAGGAAAGTGGCAAATAAAGAGAGATAATTATCATGGAAGATTATTACAAGATTCTCGGTGTTTCACGTGATGCATCCAAAGAAGAAATAAAAAAAGCCTATCGAAAACTTGCCCACAAGCACCATCCCGATAAAGGAGGGGACGAAAAAACCTTTAAGAAAATAAGTGAGGCGTATCATACTCTGTCGGACGATGGAAAAAGGAGACAGTATGATGCCTTTGGTAAATCGGGCCCTTCAACGGGAGGTGCTTCGGGTGCAGGTGGCTTTGGAGGTTTCTCTCAAGAAGATTTTGATTTTGGAGATATTTTTGAGGAGTTCTTCGGCTTTGGTAGAGGACCGAGAAAAAAAAGAAGAAAAGGAGAAGATATAGGAATAAGAATTGTTACTTCTCTTGAAAACGTAATAAAAGATGAAAAGAAAAAAATAAAACTTGAAAAGCTTTTTCCGTGTGATAAATGTGACGGAAGCGGTGATGAAAAAGGAGCAAAAAAGAAAACATGCTCAACTTGCAAGGGCCAAGGGAAGGTAAGAAAAGAAAGCGGAAGTTTTCTCGGGTCTTTTGCTCAAATTACTGTTTGCCCTGATTGTGAAGGAGAAGGTTCTACTTCCGACAAGAAGTGTACTGCTTGTCATGGAGAAGGAAGAGTGAAAAGAGGTAAGGAAATGGAATTTACTATTCCTGCGGGAATAGATTCGGGACAAACACTAAGAGTGGAAGGAGCGGGTAACGCGGGCAGAAAAGGAACTCCTCCCGGGGATTTACTCGTGGAGATTGTTGTTGAGAACAAAACCGCGTTCAAAAGAAGAGGGGAGAATTTGTATTATGAAGCGAAAGTAAGTTATGCTCAAGCCGTTTTGGGAGATAAGATTGAAATAACACTTCTTTCCGGCAAGAAAGTTAATTTAAAAATTCCTGAAGGAAGTAAACCGGGGGACGTTATTCGTATGTCGGGAAGGGGGGTTCCTAAATTGTCCGGTTATGGGCAAGGGAATTTGTATGTCACACTTAAAGTAGATGTTCCTAAAAAACTAACCAAAAAACAAAAAGAGCTTCTCCAAGAACTTAAGGAAGAAGGGTTGTAGTTGTCAGTCATTTTGTGTTTGATTTTACGTGCAAAATAAGTATAATGAGGGAGTATTTTTGTAGCCCCTGTAGCTCAGCCCGGCAGAGCAGCGGCCTTTTAAGCCGAGTGTCGTAGGTTCGAATCCTACCGGGGGCACATATTTCGACAGATTCAGTAAAAGGAGGGATTTTCTTGTTCCGTTTTAACAAGAGACAGAGAAGGAAAATTGCAATAGGAATTGCGGTCATTATAGCTTTTGTGGGCTATGCTGTTATTGTTATTGGAATAATTCACTGTTTGTAGAGGCGGTATATTACCGTCTCTTTTTAAATATTGACAAAAGTAGCAGAAGTTGTTACAATATAGCAAGAAGTTGCTCTCAACTAAAGGGGAAGGGAGAGGAGTATAATGAGAGTAATAAAAGTTCTTTTATTAGTTTTGCTCATTTCAATCCCGCTTATATTTATAGCAATAGGATATGTAGGAGAAATAGCGGAAGCGGAAAAAGAATTAAATCCTTGGTGGGAGGAGGAGGGTGATTCGGGATTAGAAATCATTACAAACACCGCTCAAAGATGGATTGCGGGTGAATGTATGATGAAAGATGTCCAGTACTGGCTTACTCCCTGGACAGCAGGCAACCCAGCTGAAGAAGAAACAGTCACTGATGATACTATCTTAGGTCCCGCCACCCGCGTAGATGAAGAAGGAAACTTTTATCTTTACGACCCTCAGAATGACACCTGGAAGGTCATCGAAGAGCAATAGAAGAGCAAAAAAGAAGCAGGGGCGTCTATGACGCCTCTTTTTTTGTTCAAGCTATGGAACATAATTGACAGTCTATTAATTGTAATTTTGCTCTGGGTCAAGTTGGGATAATATGAATAATGAATGTGCAGGAGAATTCGCGCTTAATTTATTGACAAAAGTAGCAGAAGTTGTTACAATATAAAGCAAATTTGCAGTTCTTTTCATATACTACTTCAAATAAGCGGGTCCGATTTGGACCGAAAGGAGGCCCATTGTGGTCGTATTAAATAAGTCAGTCCGATTGATTGCCCTGCAGTTCAGTTTTTCTAATCCGGATATCATTCCGCAAGGAATAAAGCGTGCGGAGAAAGAGACGTTCAAAGAACGAAATGATCGAAAAAGCCGCTCGAGTGGCGTCATGGTTATCGAGCCTACCGAGAACTGCTCTCTTGTGGAGTTTCTCGGGGAACTTGAGACGGCGGGATACGAGATGGTGGATGCGTTTCACAAGGAGCGTATCGACCAAAAATCCCGCGGCAAGAGGTATCACATGGTACGTTTTCTATTTGCCCGCTGTGAATTTGTGAATCTCTCCAAAGAATTCGCGGAGGTACGAGACAATATTTATGGCGAACTTTTAGAGATGTGCCGGATGGCAATGTGGAGGGTTCGAATATTTTCGAATCCGTTCTATGAAAATGGCAGAGAAGAGGCTGATCAACGTGCTTTAAGTATCAATCTTGAATCGCGGAAACCTCTTTTCAGCCCTGACGGCCAACCTATAAAAGTATGGCAGAAGGATAAAAAAGGGAGGCGAATCGGCAATACTCCTCTTCCTTTGAAACCCGACTGCTCTCTCTACTTGATAGGAAATGCCATCAATCTTATTTCGGAGAACGGGAGGTGGTGTATTTGAAGAAGAGGTATCGTATTGACGGCATAGGTGAAATAGAGGGGAGAGAATTTCTAATAAAAGAATACTTGACTTGGAATGAGCGTCACACAACAGCGAGCACGGAGGGACAAGCAAAAGGGGCTTTCCGTGCAAAATTCTGGAAGAAGTACAAACAACATGTGTACCTCGGAAAGGCTGAGATAGTGGAATGCGACGAGCCAAGAGGGAGAGGGGAGGAGCAGTTGAAGCTCTTTGAATAAGCGCCCTGCTATAATAAAAATAGTAGGGTTTTT
>CAYSXL010000013.1:0-14359 GCA_964435025.1 uncultured Candidatus Saccharibacteria bacterium
TACCTCTGGTTATTATGTGGTAATAGGATTTTGACAAAAGAAGTCTCGGTGATCTTGGCATTAAGTTAATGATACATTATTTTATTCAAAAAGCCAAATTCCCCGACTAAAAGAGAACCGTCCCCTATTTCCTAATTCCCCGACTAAAAGAGAACCGTCCCCTATTTCCTATTTCTCTTGTTCCGTTTCGATCGAAGTACTCTAATTTAAAACGACAAAATCTAAGCTAAAGATAAGCGCCCCCGCTTAAGTCCATCTCCTTTCTTCAGCTTAACATGTCTTTTTATATTCAATTTTACCTCCCTTTATTACAAAAGAAATTTTTAAATCTTTATTTTTAAAAATTTCTCCGATACTTTGATTGTCATCTAAGACTAAAATATCGGCAAACTTACCGGGTTCAAGGGAGCCAATTACTTCATCAACTCCCAAGACTTGAGCGGCTTCAATGGTTATGTAATCTAGAGCTTTTTGAGAGCTAACTTTTTCTTGATTGTTAAATAATTGAGTGTCTTTGATTAGGTTAAGTTCCGGATTTGTTAATGGCCCATCGGTAGCAATAGATTTTTTTACTCCATATTTTTCAAGTAATTTTAAATTTACTGTTTTAAAATTAAATTTTTTGCTACTGGTCGGACATAAAGAAAATCCCACATTATATTTTGATAATTGCCTAATCTCTTTTTCTTCTAAGAAGTTCCCATGAACTAAAATTGTTTTTCTTTCTTTAGAAAGAATTCCAAGCTCTTGAAGCAAATCAATTCTTTCTTTTCCATGCTTTTTAAAAACCAACTTTTTTTCTTCAGGAAATTCAGCTAGATGTAGCATCAAAGTAAAGTCAGAAATATCGGCTATTTTTTTAAAAGAAGATAAATTATCTAATGGAATTTCTAATAGTGAGTGTAATAATATTCCTGGAAAAAGTAAGCTGGAATTATTGCATTCTTCTTTAATTTTATTTAGTTTGTGCAAAATACTTTCTTTCCCTGTAATCATTTTCCCACCTAAAAACCTAATACTGTATTTAGGTGCCTCCTCCATTCCCCTCCCACCAGCTAATGTAGTTACTCCGTTTTCTGAGTGAATGGCAAGGGTTCTTAGGCAAGATTTTTGTTTTTCTATTTCTAATTTTTTTTCGCTTATTTTTGAGTCGAAATTATTTGTAATTTCAAGAATATTTTTTGGAGACTTAATTTTATCAATATTTTCTTTATATATTAAATCTCCAAGATGACAGTGAGTGTTAATGAAACCGGGTAAAATTGTTTTATTTTCTAAGTTTAACACCTCCTCCTTACGATATTTTTTTTTAGGAACACCATTTCCTATTTCAATAATTTTATCGTTTTTTATTACTAAAAAACCACGAGGAATAATATCCCTGTTACTATTCTGTGTAATAATTGAGCAATTTTTTAAAATCATAAAAAAAACCCTTTTTACAGTATGACTATAAAAAGGGCTTAATCAATGCAACAATTTCATTTTGAATTGTTGATATTGACTTTGAACCGTCAATTACTTCCCAATCGTTAGCTTTTGCTAACTTAAGAAATCCTCTTCGCTGATTCTCCATGAAATGTTTATCCACTTTATCATACTTGGATAAATTTTTTTTCTTCTTTAGTCTTTCCATAGCTACCTCAACAGGTGCATCCAAAAGAATAACTTTATCAGGTGAATGACCTCCCATTAAGTTATCGTTTAATTCATTTAAAGAATTACAGCAAAGATTAAAAATCAAACTGAAATAATTCATGAAAGAACCTGTCCAACGATCGAAAACCACTATCTCTCCCCTGTCCATTCTCGGAATAACGATTTCTTTATAGAAAATCGCGTTAGAGAGTAGAAATGCCATCATCTCTACTTGAGGAGAACCTTTGGTGTGATTAGCTAGTTCCATGATTTTTTCTCCTAAATCACAACCCTGGGGAACCTTGGTGTAAAAGGCTTGATTTTTCTTTTCGTTTATCCGATTCACCAGCTCTAGTGCTTGAGTTGTTTTTCCCACTCCATCGATTCCTTCTATGGCAAAACTGGTACCTTTCTCGACATTTAAGCCCTGATCTTCCTTTTTCTTCGATTTTAAATAACCATTTTTCAGTGATTCCGCCAACTCAACGCTTTCTTTCAACCAAAAAGGAGCGCTTTTATCATTCACTACCTCTTCTTTGTCAATCCACTCTGCTGACAGATGCTCAAGGCTTAGACTGATTTTTTTATCTTTTTCCGCTACGCAGAAAAAATCAATGCCAACCACATACACATCATCACTTTCTATGCACCAAGCCTTAATAGGAAATACGGTCTCTGAAATTATTTCGATTCCGGTTTCTTCTTTTACCTCCCTGATTAGGGCATCGATTGGGCCCTCTCCGTGCTCTATTCTTCCTCCGGGCAAATCCCATGATGAAGCAGTAGAGTCTTTCCTTTTTCTAAGTGACAGATAAAAACCTTCTTCTGACAAAATCACTACTTTAACCGCTAATCTCAATTGAAAACGGTGAGAGATGTTACCTAATCTGTCCATCGCGTTTATGAAAATGCAGATTTCTTTCATTTTCAACCCTCCAGTCTATTGATTTTTGAAATCCAATTGAAAAGGTGCTGATGATATTATATACTGCTTTTCCTAAAAGTCAAGGTGGCTGGCTTTTCCTACGGTTTCTTGAATCCAGCTGGGAATCTCTCTACTGGCATCTATTTCTTTTTTGGTAAGCCATCTGGCATCCGTATGCTCTTCACTTAATTCTACCTCTTGCGGTTTATCCAGGATACAAAGAAAGTCTTTTCCGTCAATCTTAACTCCGTTCTTGTCCATCTGCCAATTTTTAATAAGCAAAATTTTGGAAAAAGAAATATCAATTCCGGTTTCTTCTTTTATTTCTCTAAGTAAAGCCTCCTTTTCAGTCTCCCCTGTCTTCATTCTTCCTCCCGGAATATCCCACTCCAAAGGAGAAACTTCTTCTTTGGCGCTTTTTAATAATATTAAATATTTTCCACTAAATGAGACCAAGGCCTTAACAGCCTTTTTGTAATTATTTTTAGTCATTGTCCAATAATAACATAATTTTGATTAAAAAAAAATAAGCGTACAAATTTTATTTTTTGTACGCTTTATAGATAAGGATTAATTCCTTTTTTGTAGGGCAGATTTGCTTTTTCATAAAAATCTACCAAATCATTTTTGACAGAGGTGAAGAAACTACGGTTTTCAATTATTTTTTGATTAATATAAGAATCGACTAAATCAATGTCCCCTTTCTCGTATAGTTGAATAAGTGATTCCAATAAAAATAATTCTTTTCTTTTTAAAAGCATAACCGTTTTGTGAATTTCTTCACGCTCCTGTCCGGATATCGCTTTCGGGGCAGATAAGGAGTCTATCGCCCAGTGATAAATGTCGCCATATGACTTGTTCCATTTTTTAAGAGCTGAAGCAATTTCCGAAACTGCTTTTGATTTAAACCTGTATTCCAGATTAATGCCTTTCTTTTTCACGTTGGTGCCTTTGATGTATTCCTCGGTAAGATCAGTACCTTCGGCGGCAAAAACACAACTGTATATACCTTTGGTAATTACATAATCGTACTTTTGAAGAAAATTAAGGTGTAACTTTAATTCTTCAATCGTCGAATCTTTGTCCAACATGATATACCCCATCTGTACAATAATCCCCAATTCGCTGCAAATTTCCACGGCCGAAATATTTTGCTTTGGCGTAGTTCCCTTTCTCCATTCTTTCAGTTGTCTTGGTATTATTGACTCTACTCCCAAACTTACCGAAAAAAGTCCATGATCTCTTAAGAGCCGAAAAGTTTTTTTATCTACATCATCGGCGCGACAGGACATTCTGAAATTTATTTTCAGTTTTCTTTTATTCAGCTCTTTACATAGCTCCTCTGCTCTTTTTCCTTTATCGTCAGGAGGGAAAAAACAATCATCTACAAATTTGAAATAAGTCGCTCCGTAGTTTAAAGAAACTTCTTCTATTTCATCAACAATGTTTTTTATCGAACGACCACGCCACTTTTCTCCGGAATTTAATCGTCCAAACGAATTTACAGAACAAAAGGAGCAATCTCCATAACATCCTCGACTACAAGAAATATGGACCGGATTCTTTTGGGCTATAGTTTCTCGTATAGTAGGTCTGTCGGGAAAAGGTAGTAGATCCAAATTATTGATTTTTTCCCTATTTTTCAGTATAGATGGTTTTTCAGATCCTTCGAAAATTAGTCCTGCTGTTTTTTTCCAATCTTCTTTTGCAATTAATTTTTCCGCTAACTCTGAAAAAGTCACTTCACCTTCTCCAATGATGATTGAATCAACTAATCCGGGAAAAGATGAAAAAATCCACTCATAATTAAAGCTGGCCAAAAATCCTCCTATCGCAATGTGAGCAGAGGGTACTTTCAATTTAATGAATTTAGCTATTTCGGAAAAACTATCTAAAGAATCTTGGTAAAGAGTAAAGCCAACTATCTTTGGTTTTCTGACTAAAATTTCGTTTTTAATTTCCTCCGTCTCGATTGAAGAAAGAAAACCGTCAATAATTTCACAGTCTATTCCCTTTTCATTTAAAACCGCGGAAAGATATCCTAATCCCAAATCCTCTTCCGGTTGTCTAAAAGTGTCCGAGGGTGGAACTATCAAAATGACTAAATTATCTTCCATTTTCCAAACCTCCTTTCCATTATTTTTATTTTCAAAGACCTAATATATTATAACATTTATTTCTCATTTGACAATAATGGTACAGAGATAGCTGGAGTGAATGAAATCTTTGCTTTTAGCTCTAATAAATTTTATTTCCGGGATTTCCTTTTTATTAATAATTGGACAATATTGATCGGGTTCCGGTGACCCAAAAGTCAACAATCTTCTTCCCAAACATCCTCCCCTACAATAATTGGCAACGGAACAATTTGAGCACTTTTCAAGAATTTGGAGCTTCATTTTTTTAAATTTCTCAAAATCTGAAAATTCTCCCGATAAATAGACACACGGAGTTATTTTTCCATCAGGATGTAGTCTGGCAGAATTTCCACAAGGAGATCCTTTCAATTTTTCCGGAGCGACCAATGTCAATAACGGTTCGGAGTTGCTGACGAGTTCAAAGTTTTCAGACAATAATTTTATTGATTCCCAAAACTCTGAATAGTTCATTAAATATTTATCCGTATCAACTGGTTTATATAAATTGATTCTTAATGGAATATCATATTTATCTAATAATAATCTAAACTCGGGAAGATGCTTGTAATTATTGTTCATTAGGCACATTGCTATCGAAACCGTTAATCCGATTTCTTTGCACTTTTCTATTGCCCTGATAGCCATATCAAAGGCATCATGCTTCCCTCTCCACTCGTTGTGCAAAGCGCTATTTGGAAAATCTAAAGAAACATCTATATCCTTAAATTTCTTTAAATAATTTTCACTGAGAGTTTCCAGCGAAAATCCATTCGTGGTTAAGGCGATTTCAATATTTTTTTCACTGAGAAAATCAACAATTTTAGTGAAGTCCTTATTAAGTACACTCTCTCCTGTTCCGAAATTAACTTTTTTTATATTTGGAAAATTTTTAATTATACTTTCAAGCTCTTGAAGTGAAATACTTTTCTGTATTAATTTTCTGGAATAGCAGTGAGGGCAATTTAAATTACACAACGAAGTAATTCCTATTCCTAAAGCGTCTATTTTCTTATAACTCTTTTCGTTCATGCTTGTGTTTTATAATTATTGTTTATCAATTTTTTAACTTCACGCACTATACCACAAAGCAAAAGCCCTGAAAAGAAAATCTCAGGGTTTTGGCTTGTCCTGGTCACTACCACAATATTTAAGAGAGGTGGTTTTGGAGCTGTCTCTTTAGATAATTTCTACCAGATCCGCTTTTTAAGAATTTTTCCCTTCCAAGAGCGTCAAGTTTATTTAAATACCCTTCAAAATATATTAACCTCCAATCTCTCTTTAACCTTGTTGTTCTGCTTCCACTTCCGGATTGATGATCTTTTATTCTTCGCTTCAAACTAGAAGTACTCCCAATATACCAACTATTATCTTTCTTGTTTTCGAGAAGATAAACGTAAAACATATTTTACGGTCCCACGGGGCACCTCAATTAGAATCTACCGGGTCCCGTAAAGCTCGCTTATGCTCACACGGGACTCGCTTCAATCGGCTCCGCCGCGTGGCGGCGAAGCCGCTTTACGCGGCTGCCGGGATAGGACTCGAACCTATACTACGAGTACCAGAAACTCGCGTCCTACCATTAGACGACCCGGCAATGAATTATCTTTTATTTTCGAAAAGTTCTTTTAAGTATCTTCTACCGGAAGCGCTTTTCAAATATTTCTCTCTTTTTAGTGTTTCTTTTCTTGTTCGAAACTCCTCTATTGCAAAAACAGCCCAAGGAACAAATCTTTTTGCATAGGCATGTTGCCCATTATTATGCTCCTCAATTCTCTTTCTTATATTGCTTGTTTGACCAACATAAGATTTCTTATATTTTTTGCTCTCTAGAACATAAACATAATACATAACTCCCTACCATCGGGTCCGCCTCGGCTCGCGCCTTGTCGAGACGGGTCCGCCTCGGCAATGAATTATTTGAGGTATTTTCCGGTGGCTATTAGGCTCGAGAACATTCCAAGTATTATACCTATTCCCAGTTGCAAAACAAAAACAAAGGGCATCATCTCCAGAAAATACTGCTGAAGATTTACCTCAAGAGTGATGTTATAAGATTGAGGTATAAGAAATCCCAACAGGAAAAGAATAAAGAAAGAAGCCAAAGCGGCAACAAGACCCACTATCATACCTTGTATGACAAAAGAACCTTGCAGAAATATATTTGAAGAACCCACAAGTCGCATTACTTTGATTTCTTCCCTGAGTCCGTAGATGGTCAATTTTACCGTGTTATAGACAAGAAGAACCGCTATAATGGAAGCCACTATTCCAAGAATAATACCCCCTCTTCTTGCGCTTTCGGTAACGGCGAATATGCCTTCTATCACTTCCTCTCTGTTTGCAAAATCAATGCCGTACACATCATCTTCATGTTCTTCTTCCAGAAAATCGGTAATCTGGCTATAGACATAAGGATCTTCAGCTCTGATGTTCAAAGACGCGGGAAAAGGATTGCCTACTTCTTCCAAGGATTCCATCACCGCATCCCTATCCCCAAATCTTTTAATGAATTGTGTTCTTGCATCTTCTCTGGAGACATAATTTATCCCGTTTATCTCAAATTTCTCGGATATTTCATCTCTTACCTCAAGTATTCTTTCTTCAGGAACAGCTATTCTAAAATCAACAGTAACATCGGCTTTTTGTTCGATATCTTTAATAAGAACATCCGCTACCCCTGTAAGCAGAAAAAGAAAAGCGGCAAGGGTAATAGCAATCGTAAGAACAAAAACGGCAACAAAAGAAATACCCCCTTCCCGGTGAAAATTTTTCCAACCAAGTTTGACCGCCCTCTTAAACGAAATTATTATTTTTTCTTTCATACGAATTTTATCTCACTAAAGATTATAATATAAACCTCCCTTGTTTTGAATCACTTACTATTTTTCCGTCTTTTAACGTAATTACTCTTCTTCCCAAATCATTAACCACTTCCTTATCGTGTGTTGCAAGAAGCACCGTCGTCCCCTCTTTATTTAGTTTAAGAAGAAGTTTTAATACTTCACGAGTGTGATAAGGATCAAGATCTCCCGTGGGTTCGTCGGCTAAAATAACATCCGGATCATGAATAAGCGCACGCGCGATTGCCGTCCTTTGTTTCTCTCCCCCGGAGACCTCGTGAGGAAAATGCATCGCCTGCTTTACCATACCTACCATTTCCAGTGCTTCGGGAACATATCTTTTTATTTCTCCATCAGGCGCTCCGGTAACTTCCATGGCATATGCTATATTCTCGTAAATTGTCTTAGAAGGAAGAAGTTTGTAATCTTGGAATATTGTTCCTATTTTTCTTCTTAGCATACAGGACTCGCGAGCGGGCATTTCTTGGACATTTCGACCGTCAAAAAAGATATTTCCCTCTGTTGGCTCCTCTTCTCTGAGGAGCATTTTGAACAAAGTTGTCTTTCCCGCACCCGATTTCCCGACAATAGAAGCAAAATCCCCTCTTTCCACCTTGAAAGAAATATTTTCCAATACCGTATTTTCCTTCTTTGTAAGGTTTGGTGGATAAACCTTCGTTATATTGTTATAAAAAATCATTTTTTATAATATCTAAATCTCCATCTAATACTTCTTCTACATTCGACGTTTCCTTTTGCGTACGTAAATCCTTAATAAGTTTGTAGGGATGCAATACGTAATTTCTTATTTGTGTACCCCAGCTTGAACCAAAGCCCTCCCCTTTTGCCCTTTCCGCTTCTTCTTTTTTTTCTTTCTCTTTCATTTGCTGTAATTTTGATTTTATAATATTTATTGATATTCTCCTATTTTCTCCTTGCAGTCTCTCGCTTTGAGAAGCAGCAACTACTTTTGTTGGAAGGTGGGTTACCCGTACCGCGGTCTCTCTTTTATTTACATGCTGCCCTCCGGGACCCGATGCTCTAAACACATCAACCCGTATATCTTCTTCTTTTATCTTTACGTCCGTGTCCTTTTCTCCTATTTTCGGAAAAACATCCACTTGCGCAAAAGAGGTATGTCTCACTCCCCCAGAAGAGAACGGTGACTTTCTTACAAGCCTATGGGTGCCACTTTCCTCTTTTAAAAATCCAAACGCGTAAGCACCGTTTATTTCCAAAGACACACTCTTTATCCCAACTCTTCCTTCCGGACCCCCGGCATCTCCATAAGAAGCATATACTATCTTTTTTTGATATCCTTTTCTTTCGACATATCTTTCGTACATTCTTAAAAGCATTGCTACAAAATCTTCGGCATCTCTTCCACCAACACCGGATGATATCTCCAGGATGGCGCCCTTTTTATCGTATTTTCCAGATAAAAAAACGCGAAACTCTTTTTTTCCAATTTCCCTTTTTAATTCCCGTACTTTATCCGATACTTCTTTTAAAAGATCATTATCCTCTCCCAATTCTCCCAAAATTTCCTTTATCTCTTCCTTTTTCTCTCGAAAATTGCTTACAGTATTTACTTCTTCTTTAAGCTCTGCCAATTTTTTTTGTTTTTTAACCGCCGTCTCGGGATCGTCCCAAAGATCGGGTTTTGCCACATCTTTTTCCAGTTCCGATATTTCTTTTTCTTTCCCGGAAACGTCAAAGACACTCCTCCATACGGAGGATTTTTTCTTCTATTTCTTTTATTTCCTTTTCAATTTCCATATGAATATAATAACTTTAGTGAGCCTGAGGCCGGAATCGAACCGGCGACCTACTGTTTACGAAACAGTTGCTCTATCCCCTGAGCTACCCAGGCCTGGAAATACCTACCTCCACGGTAAAAACTCACTTAAATTTTCAAAAAACCCTTTTTCTTTCTCTTCTTCTTCATCCTTTTCCCGGATATCTTCATCCTTCTCGCTGCGAGATATTAATATTACCTCTTCGCCTTCTTTCTTAAGTAAAAGCTGCTCTCTTGCAATCCTCTCTATTTCTTTATCAACATCTATTTTTTCTTCCTTTTCTTTTAAATAATCTCTTTCCTCCGACATCATTTCAAGTTCCGCCTTGGCACTTAAAAACTGTTCTCTGGTTTCCGCTCGCCTATTCCAAACCCTTACATTAAAGAAAACAAGCAATACAAGAATAAGAAAGAGAGGTACGAGAATAAGATAGTTGCTATTTTTTTTCTCCTTCCGTTTTTTCCTTGTCATGGGAGAATTATATCTCAGTTCATGCTTTCATTCAAGCAATAAATTTAAGAATTCAAGTTACTTGCGAAAGACTTCATAATAAGCCTCTTGCGGAACATTGACCTTTCCCTCTTTTTCTAATCTTTTCTTGCCTTTTTTCTGTTTTTCCAAAAGTTTTCTCTTCCTGGTAACATCACCTCCGTACAGATCTCCTGTTACATCCTTTCTTCTCGCCTTTATTGTTTCTCTGGAAATTATCTTTCCTCCTACTCTCGCCTGAAGGGCTACCGAAAACTGCTGCGAAGGAATTGATTCCTTTAATTTGCTAACCATCTTTTTCCCTTCCTCGTATGCTTCTTCTCTGGAAACTATCGTTGAAAAGGCCTCATCTACCTGATATGCGATAAGTATCTCCATTTTAACAAGGTCTTGCGGAAAATAGTCGCTCAACTTATAGCTTGCAGATGCGTAGCCTTTGGTTGCGCTTTTTAACTTATCATGAAAGCCCGTAACTATCTTTCTTAAGGGAGCCTTATATACAATAAGCACTCTGCCCGCTGACAAATGACGGGTATCCACATAATTCCCGTCAAGCCCCTCCAGAACTTGAGTAGTATTACCGAGCATATTTTCGGGAGTAATTACTTCTAACTCGACCCACGGCTCCTTTTTTTCCGCTATTTCGTTTTCAGCCGGCCAATCCGACGCGGAGCGGATCTCCTCTCGAGTGCCATCGGTTTTTACAACTTTAAAATTCACGGAAGGCGCGGAAATAATCAAACTCAAATTATACTCTCTACGAAGTCTTTCAGAGACTATCTCCGCATGAAGAGATCCTAAAAACCCACACCTGAATCCCCTGCCGAAAACCTCTTTAAATTCCGGCTCAAAGGTAAAGGCGGGATCGGTAAGCTTTATTTCGTAAAGCGCACTTCTAAAGGTGCCGTAATCATGGGTTTCTCGAGGGTAAAAACTACTAAAAACCATGGGGCGAGGGTCTCTATATCCCTTAAGAGGGAGTACATTTTCCTTTTTCCTGCAGATAGTATCTCCCGATCTTACAACTCCCACCTCTTTTACGCCCGTTGCCACATATCCTATATCTCCGGCCATGAGCTTTTCCCGAGGAATCCACTTAAAAGAAAAGACACCGACTTCTTTTGCCTCTCCGTCGGTTTGGGATGCAAAAAGATGTATCTTGTCTTTAACACTTATTTCGCCTTCCATTATTCGAACATGAGCGACAACTCCCTTATAAGAATTGTATTCGGAATCAAAAACAAGCGCCCTTAGGGGTTTTTCTGTTTCTTCTTTCGGTGACGGTATGCGCTCGTTAATTGCATCAAGTACTTTCTCTACATTTGTCCCTTCTTTTCCCGAAATTTCTATTATCTCCTCTCTTTTAACATTAAGAGCTTGTACCATTTCTTCTTTAACCTCTTCTATTCTCGCGCTTTCCAAATCAATTTTGTTAATCACCGGAATAATAACAAAATTCTCCCCTCTTTCACGCGCAAGATCCAAATTCGCCAAAGTTTGCGCTTGGATTCCCTTTGTCGCATCCACCAGCAATACCGCCCCCTCAACGGCAACAAGAGATCGTGATACTTCATAGGAAAAATCAACGTGTCCCGGAGTATCTATCATATTGAGAGCACAATCCTTATATAGCATTTTTATCGGTCTCAATTTAATGGTAATCCCCCTTTCTTTTTCAAGCTCCATATCGTCAAGAAACTGTTCTTTCATATCTTTCTCTGACACCGTTTTCGTTAATTCCAAAAATCTATCCGCAAGAGTGGATTTCCCGTGGTCTATATGCGATATGATACAAAAATTCTTTTTTTTCATAATTCTTACTTTTTGGAGAAAGCCCCCCATATCCCGTAAAGTTCCGGCGCTTTCATTATTCTTGCGCTCAAAACATAAACCGATACGGATACAAAGAAGGCAATTAAGGTTTGCGAAAATACGGCAAAAAACGTGTCCAAAATTATTACTCCCCCTATAAGTCGGAGTGTTGCAAATAAGGTAACACCCATAACAAAAGAAGCAAAGAAAGTTCTCATAAGACAGCTTTTAATACCCATGCCTCGGAAAGCACCCACTTTTTCTCTTAGAAAATAAACCAAAAGAGCAAAATGCAAAATTGTAGAAATTAAAATAGCCAGCGGAAAAGCGACTACTTCAATATTGGCAATCGCTTCCAGTTTTAGCAGGGTTGCTATAGTACTTCGGAAAATGTTCTCAAAACCAAGAAGCCACACAAAAAGAAATGAAAGTCCGATATTGGTTCCCATAGATGCGAGAGAGGCAATAAGCGGCGTCTTTGTATCTTGAAAAGAAAAAAATGCTCGCACTAAGATATGAACAAGACAACCTGCAAAAAAAGAAAAGGCAAAGACTCCGAGTGATGCCGCTGTAAGTTGTGTCTCCATCCATCCGAATTCCTGCACTCCCAAAACAAGACGCACAATATGCGCTCTTAACAAAAAGATAATGACACTGACCGGTATTATTAAAAAGAGAGCTTGACGCATTACCAGCGAAAGATTATCCAAAAACTTCTTCTTTTCTTCATTGGCAAATGACTTGGAAAGGGATGGAAAGGCGGCAACCGCAAAAGCTACTCCTATAACGCGAACAGGAAAAGACTGAAGATGATTTGCAAGATTAAATATAGAGATGCTTCCCGCTGTAAGTAGAGAGGCTAAGGCGGTTATAACAACAATATTTATTTTGGTAGATGCTTGACTTATTACTCTTGGCACAACAAGATAAAAAATCCTTCGAAGTTCTTTTTGCTTAAAGTCCACAAACGGTCTGTATGTAAATCCCGAATAGAGGGCGGAAGGAACTTGCACGCAAAGATGCAAAAAAGACCCAAGAAGCACCCCGTAGGCAAGACCGACAAGACCAAAATAAGGTGTGAAAAAGAAAATTCCCAAAATGATACCAATATTGTAGAGTACCGGCGCCAACGAATAAACCAGAAACCGATCAAAGTACTGCAGAATTCCCGAAAAGAGACTCGAGGCTCCTAAAATAATAGGGCTAAGCAACATAATACGGGTCAAAAGTACCGTTTTTTCCAGATATTCCGGAGAGAAGCCGGGAGTAATGAGCTTTAGGATAAAAGGCGCAAAAAGAAAAAAGAGACTACAGAAAAATATAAGAAGGAGAAGAAGTGCATTAAGAGTATTATTTGCAAGCTTCCATGCTTCCTTGTCTTCTTTTTTCAGCGTACTCGCAAAAACCGGTAAAAAGGCCGCTACTATCCCCCCCGTTATAAGAATTCCATAAATGAAATCAGGAACCCGAAAAGCCGCAAAATAAATATCCAACTCACTAACATCAAAATAACTGACTAGGAGTCTATCTCTTAAAAGCCCCAGAAAGGCGCTTACACTCACCGAAAACGCGATAAGACCGGCAGAAAAGGTTATCGTTTTCGATTTTGAATTTATTATGCGGCTAATCATTCCTTTTCTTGCTGTTTGTTATAAAAAAGCTCAAGCAGGTGGTAAGCCGAATTCTGTCGGGGGCAGTCATTTATCTCGATCTTTGATTACTCAAAGATTCCAGCGAACCACCAAAACTTGTTCTTGCACCCAGGTAGGGATTTAGCCGTTTCAGCTAAGCCTTCGGTGAAGCTGCCCTTCGTAGCTTTAAGCGAAGAAGGGCAACAACCCTTATAGCTCAATTCGTCCCACTACGCTCTTACGAGTTTTGTGGGACGGCTGTTTTCTTGCGAAAACAGCCGTCTCTGCTCGCACCCCGCGCCTTGCGGCGGACGGGTGTTACCCGCTACCCTGCTCCCCTTCGACAAGCTCAGGGGGAGTGTTCGGACTTTCCTCCCTCCGCAAAGATATGCGGAAAGCGACTGCCTTACCTGCTTGAGCAATCTTCATACTGTCATAAAGAGGTGTCTCTGTCAAGAAATATAAAAGGGGAGAGCAGAAGCCCTCCCTTGTAAAGGTTTTTTCGAGAATGTTACCGCCTTAGACAGTTTTGCTATCGACCCTTATTTCGTTTTTAACGGTTCGTCCGTTTACCCTGCATTTACAGAAATAAACACCCACACCTCCGACAGGAGTGGCCTTTATAGCACGAGCTAAAGGATTTTCCCTGTCTATTATAATGTAAGTTTTATCTTTAAAACAAAAGTTGCGGTCGGAAAGAGGCAAAATAACTACTATCGCAAACTGCCCCTCGTTGTCATCCGTCCTCATATAAATTTCCGCTATACCGTTCCCGGCATGCACGCCCGAACTATCATTGTTTCTTAGTAGTTCTTTGCATTCTCTCATCAAACCGACGATTTCTCTTCTAATCGGTCTCGCTTGGATGTCGGCTTCTAAGCAACAACTGTTTTCCCGGTAAATGTTCCTGAGCAAACTTATTTTTCCTTCAATCTTTCCTTCGATATTCTTTAATTTGTTTCCTTTCAGTTTTCTTATCACTGAAATTCTCCCCCTTTTCAAAAAATCAGAATTTTTTCGAAAAAGCCCTTAATCCTATTTATATAAAATAAAGACCTTGGTAATTATATCAATTTGGAGATAGAAA
>CAYSXL010000014.1:0-14160 GCA_964435025.1 uncultured Candidatus Saccharibacteria bacterium
CCTTGCGGACGCCTGTTTTCAAGACAGGTGGAATAGCCGTTATCCGACCCCTCCATTGTTAAAAAATTATAAATTCTACTGTCCAAATACTAAATGCCATAGGTATCACCTTTGACATTTTTTTACAGACTCCCAATGCACACCCCAGGGGTGTGCATTGGGATGTCCGAAGGATTGGCGTAGGATGGCGGAGGAGGTGGGATTCGAACCCACGTGGGCGGTTAGCCCTGCACATTAGCAGTGTGCCGCAATAGGCCGGCTATGCGACTCCTCCTTGATGACTCCGATATTATAATCTAAAAGAAGAACTTTTTCAACGAACATCCCTGAATTGTAATAACACTCCATTTCAGTTATAATCACTGCGCAAAACACAAGCCGTCCCCGTAGTTTAATGGATAAAACGCAGCCTTGCGGAGGCTGTAATCGAGGTTCGAGTCCTCGCGGGGACACACTTCAACAAACTCCAATATAGTAATTTATGAATTTCTCCACTCCCGTCCACGAAATCCCAAAAGTGGGACCCGCTTACAAAAAGAAGTTAAACGCTTTAAATATAAATACCGTCGGGGACATTCTTTTTTTCTTTCCCGTCCGTTACGAAGATTTCTCCAAGGTAACGCCCGTCTCTTTAGCGTCTCCCGGGAGAAAGCAAACTTTTAAAGGCGTTATAGAAGAGGTTTCTTCCGGAAAAACACCTCGCCGCAGAATGCCTTACGCTTCCTTGTTAATTTCCGACAACACGGGAAAAATAAACGTCTTATGGCTTAATCAGGCATACCTTTCAAAAACATTCAGAGAAGGAGAAAGTATTTTTCTTTCCGGAAAAGTAAGTTATTCGAAAGGAGGTCCCCAACTCGTTAATCCTTCCTATGAGAAGGCGGATAGAAACATCGATTCCGTTCATACGGCAAGAATCGTTCCTTTTTATCCGGAAACCAAAGGCATTTCTTCGAGATGGTTCCGTTTTGTTTTAAAATTTCTTCTTAGGGATAGTGATATTTCTCTTAAAGAGACTCTTCCCGAACAAGTCCTTGAAGAAAACCGACTTCCTTTTTTAAGAGAAGCTTTGGAAAAAATACATTTTCCGGAATCCACGGAAGATATCAAGAAATCAAGAAAAAGATTTTCTTTTGAAAGAATTTTTCTGCTCCAACTTCTTCTTCTGCAGAAAAAAATAAAGCTGGCAAAGAGTTCAAGTGTTCCCATTAAAACGGAAATTGAAAAAGTACAAGACCTCGTATCCGGTCTCCCTTATGCTTTGACGGATGCTCAGAAGAAGTCCGCCTGGCAAATACTCAGAGATATGGAAAAAGACATCCCTATGAATCGTCTATTGGAAGGGGACGTCGGTTCGGGGAAAACGGTTGTGGCTGTAATTGCGTCCCTTGTAGTAATAAGATCGGGATATCAGGTGGCATTTATGGCTCCCACCGAAGTTTTAGCACGCCAACATTTCGATGAAGTGGCAAAACTGCTTTGGCGTTTCAAGGTGGATGTGGGGCTTCTTACGGGAAAAAAAGATAAACTCCGTTCAAAGAAACTCAAAGGGGATACCGTAGAAATATCCAGACAAAAACTTATCGAAAAATCGAAAGAAGGGAAGATTGATATTCTTATCGGGACACACACCCTTATTCAAGAAAAAGTAAGATTCAAGGACCTCGCTTTGGTAATCCTTGACGAACAACACCGCTTTGGCGTAAGTCAACGCGCAAAATTATGCCTCAAGGAGAAAGCAGGCGTCCCTCACCTTCTTTCCATGACAGCAACTCCCATTCCCCGAACTCTTGCCCTTACCCTGTATGGTGACCTCGATATCTCCGTGATTAATGAAATGCCCGGAGAAAGAAAAAAGGTTATTACCAAAATAATTACTCCCGGCAAAAGAGAGAAAGCCTACGAATTTATAAGAAAAGAGGTCAAGGAAGGAAGACAAGCTTTCTTTATCTGCCCCCGTATCGAAGTTGAGAAAGAAAAGGACAACTCTCCCTGGTCCGGTTTAAAGGCGGTGGAAGAGGAAAAAGAAAAGCTTGCTAAACAAGTCTTTCCCGATCTCAGGGTTGAAATGCTTCACGGAAAAATGAAAACCACGGAAAAAGACAGGACAATGAAAGATTTTAAAAATAAAAAAGCTGATATTCTCGTTTCTACTTCGGTAGTAGAGGTAGGTATAGATATAAAGAACGCCAGCGTGATGGTTATTGAGGGAGCAGAGATGTTCGGCCTCGCCCAGCTCCACCAGTTCAGAGGAAGAGTGGGAAGAAGCAATTTTCAGTCATACTGCTTTCTCTTTACAAATTCCGGAAAGAAAAAAACTCGGCAACGCCTTAGCGCGCTCCTCTCCGCGGAAAACGGTTTTCAGCTCGCCGAAAAGGATCTGGAGATTCGGGGTCCGGGAGATTTTTTCGGAAGAAGGCAGTGGGGACTGCCGGATTTCACAATGGACGCTCTAAAGGATAAACTTGCGGTAGAGAACGCGAGGGAAGCGGCAAAAAAGTTTCTGGCCGAAGATGTCAATCTAAAAAAACACCCTCTTTTAAAAAAGAGGGTTGACCTGCTGGAGAAAAAGATACACTTAGAGTGAACCGGTATCCGCTCCGTACTCCGCGCATTACGGGTGGATGTTTGTTTGTGACCCCGAGGGGATTCGAACCCCTGTTACTAGGATGAAAACCTAGCGTCCTGGGCCGGGCTAGACGACGGGGCCCTGAAATTAAGATCTCCTTGTTTATTACACCTCGATATTGTAATATAATTGCAAAAAAATGCAAGTTTACCTTGTCTCTTTTTCTTTTTATTGTTAACCCATCTTATTTCTTATTCTGATACAACTATGATTATTCTCGCTATTGAAACATCTTGCGACGATACGGGAATAGCTCTCGTCAAAAAAGATAAAAAAGGGATAACGGTGCTTTCCAGAGTACTATCTTCCCAGGACGAAATACATAAAAAATGGGGCGGAGTATACCCTTTTGAAGCCAAGAGAGAACATCAAAAGAATCTGCTTCCTTCCTTGGAAAAAGTTTTAGAAAAAGCTGATTTCCTGAAACCGGGAAGCACTCCCGCGCCCGAAGGATTGTCCCGAATATTGTTAAGAGAAGAAATTCTCTTAAAAGAGTTTTCTTCTTTTTTGGGGAAAAATAAAATAACAAAAAAAATAGACTCTGTTGCCGTTACCGCGGGCCCGGGGCTTGAGCCGTGCCTTTATGTAGGCATTAATTTTGCCAAAGCTCTGGCCGCTACCCTAAATATTCCTCTTATCCCGATAAATCACATTAAAGCCCATATACTTTCTTTCTTATTTGAAAAAGAGGACATACTTTTCCCGGCCGTGGCTCTTGTGGCAAGTGGCGGGCACACGGAGCTCGTCCTAATGAAATCTCTGCATTCTTATAAGCTCCTCGGGAAAACAAGAGATGATGCCGCAGGGGAGTGTTTTGATAAAACGGCCCGGGTGCTGGGTCTCGGATACCCCGGAGGACCGGCTATTGCAAAGCAAGCCTTGCAATGGAAGTCCAAAATTACAAACTCCAAATTCCAAACATTAAAGCTCCCACGCCCGATGATGTATTCAAAAGATTATGACTTTAGTTTCTCGGGGCTTAAAACCGCTGTGCTATACGACTTTCTCTCTCGGAAAAAAAAGACTCAAAAGGATAAAACATACATCGTCGCTATGGCAAAAGAAATTGAAGAGGCGGTAACCGACGTACTTACTTCCAAACTGAAAAGAGCACTAAGAGAGCACAACGCTAAAACAGCTATTTTGGGAGGTGGAGTTACAGCAAACAAAACCCTGCAAAAGAAAGTAAATGAAATTACTTCCTCTTTGCCCGAAGTGGAAATTATTTTTCCCCCTCCTTCCATGTCCACGGATAATGCCGAAATGATTGCCGCGGCGGCGACGGTGGAGAAGAAGAGAAAAAATTATGCTACAATAAAGCCGAACGCAAATTTGACCGTATATTAACCGTTATCAATATGGATATACCAAAAAATTACAACTACACCGACACCGAAAAAAAGATTTATAAAAAGTGGGAGGAAAGTGGTTTTTTCAATCCGGATACTTGCGTTAAAAAAAAGAAAACAGCTTCTACCGCTCCTTCTTTTTCCATAGTTCTCCCTCCTCCAAATGTTACCGGAATACTTCATCTTGGCCACGCAGCACGGATTACTTTGGAAGATATTCTAATCCGCTTTCATCGCATGAAAGGGTACCGCACTTTATGGCTTCCGGGTACCGATCACGCGGCAATCGCCACCCAGTCAAAAGTGGAATCAATTATTCAAAAGAAAGAGAAAAAAAACCGCCACGATTTGGGAAAGAGAGAATTTTTAAAAAGAGTGGAAAATTTCGCCTCCGAGAGCCACGATAATATTATAAAACAGATAAAAGCGATGGGGTCTTCCGTGGACTGGACAAGAGAAGCATATACACTCGACAAGGAGAGAAACAAGGCGGTGGTGACCGCATTCAAAAAGCTTTATGACCTCGGTCTTATTTACCGCGGGCTACGTATAGTTAACTGGGACCCGAAAGGGCAGACGACCGTTTCCGACGACGAAGTAAACTATAAAGAAGAGGAAGGCTTTCTCTATACCTTTTATTATGATAAAAACTTTCCCATTCCCATTGCTACCACGAGACCGGAAACAAAGTTGGGAGATACCGCAGTGGCCGTAAACCCCAAAGACAAGCGTTATAAAAAATATATCGGGGAAACGTATAAAGTAAATTTTCTCGGTCAAGAACTGGATATAAAAATCGTAGGGGACGATATAGTCGATCCCCGTTTCGGTACAGGAGCTTTAGGTGTTACTCCCGCCCACAGCTTTACCGATTGGGAAATGGCTCAAAAGCACAATCTTCCTTTAATAGAAGTGATAGACGAGTTTGCCAAAATAAGCGTGAAAAAGTCCTCCTTTTTCGGTATGAAGGTAAACGCGGCTCGCGAGCAAATCGTAAAGCAATTGAAAGAAAAAGAGCTTCTCGAAAAAGAGGAAAGTATTACAAAAAGCGTTGCCCGAGCGGAAAGAACAAACGGTATTATTGAACCTCTCCCCAAATTACAGTGGTTTGTAAGTGTAAATAAAGAATTTTCTTTCCCTCACTCCTCTTTTTTAAATTTCTCCAAAGGAGACAAGGTCACTCTCAAAAAGTTAATGCAAGAATCCGTAAAACAGAAAAAGATCACTCTCGTTCCGAATCGCTTTAATAAGATATATTTCCATTGGATAGATAACCTGCGCGACTGGTGTATAAGCAGGCAAATTTGGTTCGGCCACCGCGTTCCTGTCTATTATTGCAAACAAAAAACAAATACAAAATGTAAAAAGCCTATTGTAAGTAAAGAACAGGTAAAAGTATGTCCTCACTGTAAAGGTGGAGTAGAGCAAGATACCGATACGCTGGACACTTGGTTTTCCTCGGGGCTTTGGACATTCTCCACTTTAGGGTGGCCCGGAAAAACAAAGGATTTAAAAACCTACCATCCAACCTCCGTACTGGAGACGGCTTCTGATATTCTCTTTTTCTGGGTGGCAAGAATGGTTCTTATGACCACTGCCCTTATCGGAGAAGTTCCCTTTCACAACGTTTATTTAAACGGAATGATCCGTGACGAGAAAGGAAAAAAGATGAGTAAGTCCTTGGGAAACAGCATCGACCCCATGGAAATGACAAGTAAGTACGGAACCGACGCACTGAGAATGTCTCTCGTAATAGGAGCGGCACCCGGCAACGACATAAAATTGTCGGAAGAAAAAATAAAAGCTCAAAAACATTTTGCCAACAAAATATGGAACGCTACACGCTTTGTTCTATCCGTTTTGCCCGAGGATAAAAAAGAAATAGAAAAGATCACCTCCGGGTCCGTTCCGCTTACAGCCGAGGACAAGAAGAAAATGAAAAAATTCTTTTCTTTCGTTAAAGAAACAACAGGGGATATGGAAAAATTCCGTCTTGACCTTGCCGGCGACAGGATTTACCAGTATTTTTGGCATACTTTTGCCGATATAGCCATTGAGGAAAATAAGCATCGCATTTACGACGGTTCTGATAAAGAAAGACTTTCCGCTCTTCAAGTTCTCTACAGTCAGCTTTTGACACAAATAAGAATAATACACCCCTTTATGCCCTTTATAACCGAAGAACTTTGGTCTCTTATCCCCAAGAGCCCGAAAGAAGAAAAATTGCTTCTAACCGAGAAATGGCCCGAAGTAAAGTAGTTTGTTTATGTTTTACTCCCTTCTTTTTGTTTTCGCGATTCTACCCAGCCTTATCTGGCTTCTTTATTATTTAAAAAAGGATGTTCATCCCGAACCGAAACGCCTTATATTGTACGTGTTTTTCGCGGGCGCTTTTGCCGCAATCGTCGGCTACTTTTTCCAAGCCGGTGCCTCCGGTTTTATTAATGTTTTTATAGAAAATCTTCCCCATCTTCTTTTTCTGGGACTTCTTTTCCAAAAATTCATTATCATCGCTTTCTCCGAGGAGTTTCTAAAATACTTGGCTTTCTTTTTTACAATGAGAGGTCACCAAGATTTGGACGAGCCGGTGGATTTCATAATCTACATGATAACGGCAGCTATGGGTTTTGCAGCGGCGGAAAATTTGATTCTCTTTTCTTCTTTGGGTTTGAATATTACTTTTGGCGAAGTCTTACAAATATCCCTGCTTCGGTTTATGAGCGCCACATTTCTTCACGCGCTGGCCTCCGGGATTTTAGGCGTTTTCATAGTCTACGCTTGCAGGTTTAGTAAACGGTCCTTATTGTTTTACGGGCTTATTACCGTTACTTTCCTTCACGGGATATACAATATACTCGTAACCCGGGTAGAAGATATTTCTTCCGTCTTTCTACTTGCCTTGTTTCTTATTCTTCTTTCTTCCGTCCTTTCCCGCGGTATAAAGAAGGTGAAAAAGATGCGTAGCGTTTGCGTGTTAAGAGACATCTACAAAAATTAAATCTTGTTTTTTCCCGTAGAAATGTTAGTTTGTTGGTAGAAATAAATAAAATCACTTTTGCTTATGAAAAAAGAAAAAAATAATAATTGGGAAACCGAGAAAGTGGAGGACGGCCGAAAACAAGGGGCTCAAAAAAAAGAAAAGACGTGGATTAATAAAGAGGGAGAACTTGCAGTGGACGTCTACGATACCTCAAAACACATTGTTATTCAGGCTCCTATCGGGGGGGCAAAGAGAGATGATATTGAGGTTACGACCGAAAAGGATATGGTAATAATCAAAGGTAGCAGACAGCGCCTTGAAAAAGAGGAAATAAACCGCTTTTACACTAACGAATGTTTTTTTGGAAACTTTAAAAGAGAGATAATTCTTCCCGAGGAAACCGATCCTTCAAGAATCGAAGCGGATATAAAAGAGGGTGTATTAACAATAAAAATACCTAAAATAGAAAGAGAAAAGAAGCGCAAGATAGAGGTGTAATGGCAAATAAAGTAAGCTCAAAAAAGTTAAGACAAACACCCGGAGGTAAAGCCTCCGGGTGTACGGAGGGGATAGATGAGGCTCTTACAAGTAGCTTGCACTGAGCGAACAAGGTGAGCCGAAGTGTGCCGTGGGGGAGATTCGAACTCCCACTCTCATAGGAGAACTAGCTCCTAAAGCTAGCGCGTCTACCGGTTCCGCCACCACGGCGTTAAAAGTAAAGCATCTCGGGAAAAATCCCGAGATGTCCTCCTTTTAATAAAAGTCAATTTTTTCCTTGGGGTTACGCTCCGCGAAGAAAGTTTTCTATAAGGAGCATCACTCCTCCGGAGAGTACCATTACCACAATTCCTACGAGAGACCATTTTATCATCTTCTTTGCATTTTCTACCTTCTCGTCACTCCCTGCAGCAGTAACAAAAGTAAATCCTGCATACAAAAGCATCATTACAACGATAATCCCCATGATGGTCCAAGCATAATTCAGAATTCTGTTTAAGAGCTGAATCACCTGCTCGGGATGGGTTAAAATCGGATCAGGGCCTTGCGCAAAAATATAAATGACAGGAGCAAGAGCAAGTCCCAACGCTAAAATAAAGGATATTTTTCTCATTTTTTTGTTTTTTAGTTTTCCCCGACCTTTCACTCCTTTTTTACCGATTGGTTAATAATAATAAAAATTATCTCTTCGGTCAAGAAAACAGGCTAATCAATCATAATATTTTTAATAAGTTCCGACATTCCCGCGGAAAGCAGCGCTACCACAACACCAATAATACCGTACTTGATCATGTTGTTCGCTGTGGTAATTCTGTCGGAATCACCTGCTGCCGTAACATAGAAGAATCCGGCAATAAGAAACGCCAGCACGGTCGCCGCGGCAAAAAGCTGCCAAAGCCAACTGGTCACATTATTTATAATACCAACTACATCGTCTCCCGTTTCTATAAGCGGATCCGCGGCAAAGAGCGCAAAAGGGGTAGCCAGTAAGAAAAGAATAAAAATAAATTTGTGTTTGTTTTTCATATTTTTTTATTAATTAATCTACTCCCATAATATTTGTGACAACCGCCGTAATTCCGTTGGCAATAAGAATGATTACGAGCCCAATGACCGCCCACTTGATAAGCTCCGTCGCTTTCTTCGCTTCATCGGGATTACCCCCGGCAAGGAAATATCTAAGCCCGGCGATAATAAAAATTACCGGCGCAAGGGCAAGCGCAATATTTCTAATAAAAACTACTAAAGCGTTAATAATCTCTCCCAAAGTATCGTACCCCAAGGGGTTTGGTATTGTGTGTTGGCCGAAAACATAAAAAGGAGCGACCAAAAAAAGAAGACCGAGAATTGCCGCTATTACTTTTTCTTTATGTTTTTTCATATAGGTAAGCAAAGTGACTTTCACCCGCGTTAATTTCCTTTATTTTTTTAAACCCATTGTTTAGAACTTTTTCGTTTATTATACCTTCGGAATTGTTTTCTTCCACCCTCCACTCTACAAGGAGCGTCAGTCCTCCTTGCCGCAAAGTACGACGAGCCTCTCTTATTAATTTTTCCTTATCTTCAACTTGAAAAAGAATATTGGTCATAAACACGAGGTCCAAAAAATTATCGGCAATCCCTGTTCCTTTTTCTACGTCGGCTAAAATAGTGCGAATATTATAAACCTTTTCCATCTCCGCATTCGCCTTCAGCGCGGAAAGCGCCTCCTTTAAAACATCTATTGCATATATTTTTACATCTTTTCTTCTTTTTGCAAGGGGAATTACCCATCCCCCCGAACCACACCCAAAATCGGCAACACTCATCTCTTCTTTGAGCGGAATTTCGCTTATTACTTTCTCCGGATTTAGCAAATTAACCATAATTCATTATTTAAATTGGAATACCGAATATCGAAATCCGAAACAATATTAAAATTCAAATGACCCAATTTTACAAACATTAACTCCCGGTGTTTGGAACATTGGAGAATTGGAAAATTCGAATTTTTTTCTAATTTCTAATTTCTTATTTCGAATTTTTATTTTTATATACATATAATCGACGCCAGTTTATCTCCTTTATCAAGTCTCATCAGCCTTACTCCCTGGGTTATTCTTGATTGCTCGGGAACATTCCTTAGTTCCGTTCTTATCACTTTCCCTTTCTGAGATATCGCCATCAGGTCTTTTTCTTCCATTAATATCCTTAAAGAAATTATATCACCCACTTTTTCTTCGTTTTTTACTGTCTTTACCCCCGTTCCCCCTCTTCTTTGCGCGCGATAATTTTTTAACTTGATCTTTTTGCCGTACCCGTTCTCCGTCATTAAAAGCAGTTGCGCTTTGCTTATCTCTTCCTTTCTTATTGTTGCCACATCCGCCACACTGTCTCCCTTTCTTAAACTGACTCCCTTAACTCCTCCCGCGGATCTTCCCATTGTCCTCACATCTTTTTCGCCAAACCGTATAAGTTGTCCTTTCTTGGTGGTGATTGCTATTTCATCTTTCCCTCCGGTTTTCCTTACCCTGGAAACTTCATCGTTCTTTTTTAATGTGATAGCGATAAGTCCCGATCTGCGTATATTATCAAACTCTTTAAGGGGTGTCTTTTTGGTAATTCCTTTTTTAGTCACTACGACGAGGTTTTTATCTTCCCGGCTTTCTTCCTTTTCAAGGGGAATAACGGTAAGTACTTTTTCTTCCGAAGATATTTCCAAAAAATTCAAGAGCCCTCTCCCTCTCGTTGCGCGAGCCCCTTCGGGAACCTGGTAAACGGGAACACGAAAAACTTTTCCACTATCGGTAAAGAAAAGGAGAAAGTCATGTGTCATCGCTTCAATGAAATGCTCTACTATATCATCCTGCCCCGTTTTCATTCCCAGCATTCCTTTACCTCCTCTTTGTTGGGCTTTATAAATGGAAGGATTTACTCGTTTTATGTATCCTCCTTGTGTGATGGTTATTATCACTCTTTCTTGTGGAATAAGATCGAGGTCTTCCGTTTTTTTCAACCCCTCTTCATAAACCCTTGTTCGCCGAGGGTCTTTAAACATATTTCTCACTTCCGAAAGCTCCTTCTTTACCACTCCCTCTATTTTCTTTTTGCTTTTCAGGATAGCTGTAAGTTCCCTGATAATTCTTTGTTTTTCCTTAAGTTCGTTTTCCACCTCTTCTCTTTCCAATTTCGCTAACTTCTGGAGTTTCATTTCCAAAATAGCTACCGCTTGTGTTTTTGTGAATTCGAACTTTTTAATGAGATTCTTTTCCGCGTCATCTCTACTTTCCGATTTTTTAATTGTTTTTATCACTTCATCTATATGGGAAAGCGCTTTGTGCAATCCTTCCAAAATATGCGCTCTTTCTTTTGCTCTTTCCAAATCAAATTTAGTTCTTCTCGTTATCACTTCCTTCCTGTGATCGATATAGTGCCAAAGGACTTCGGTGAGACCCATCACTCTCGGCTGAATCCCGTCAACAAGCGCAAGCATATTGATATGGAAAGTTTCCTGGAGTGAAGAAAAGCTGTAAAGCCGATTTAATATTTTTTTCGGGTAAGCTCCCGTTTTGAGATCCAGCACTATCCTCATTCCTTCCCTATCCGATTCATCTCTTATATCTTTTATTCCTTCCAGTCTTTTGTTTTGCACCAATTTTGCAAAGTCTTCTACAAGTTTTGCTTTTCTCGTTCTATAAGGAATCTCCGTAATAATTATCTGCGCTTTTCCTTTTTCTTCCGTAATATCCGCTTTCCCTCGAATGACCACCGAGCCTTTTCCTTGAGAATAAGCAGCAATAATCTCTTCTTTATTATATATTTCTCCCCCCGTGGGAAAGTCCGGGCCTTTTACAAACTGAAAAAGATCTTCCGTGTCCGCTTTGGGATTGTCTATAAGATAAGTGGTAGCGTCAATAACTTCTTCAAGATTGTGCGGGGGAATGTTTGTTGCCATGCCTACGGCAATACCCAGTGACCCGTTCAAGAGAAGTTGCGGAACAGGAGAGGGGACGACCGTCGGTTCTTTTCTTGTCCCATCATAATTGGAAACAAAATCAACGGTTTCCTTTTGAATGTCCTGTAGCATTGTCTCTCCTATTTTCGCAAGTCTTGCCTCCGAATAACGCATCGCCGAAGGAGGATCACCATCCACGGAACCAAAATTTCCCTGTCCTTGCACAAGCGGATACCGCATAGAAAAGTCTTGCGCCATAAGGACCATGGAATTATAGACCGCCATATCCCCGTGAGGGTGATATCTGGCCAGCGTAGTACCAACCACACTTGCCGACTTCCTGTATTTCGCGGCGTGCGTCACTCCATCCTCTTTCATCGTATACAAAATTCTTCGGTGAACCGGTTTTAATCCGTCTCTGACATCCGGGAGAGCCCTCCCGACAATAACCGACATAGCATAGTCTATATAGGAAGCTTGCATCTCCTGAGTAATGGGTCTCGGTTTAACATATCCTATGTCCTCTCCCAATTGCTTTTGTTTTTTCTTACTCATTTTCTTCGTTATTTTTTATTTCCTCTTCTAATAATTTTTTTATTTCCTCTTCCTCTTCTTCATCTATACCTCCCCGAAAATCTTTTTCTCTTTCTTCAAACATTTCTCCTATTTCCTCGCCGATTCCTTCCAGTCCTTCACTTATATTTACGGGGAGGAAATCAAATTCCGGACGTTCTCCTCTTTCTCTTATAATAAAAAATTGAATAAAAAACAAAAGGACTGCTGCTATTCCCGCCACAGTCCAAACTATTGCTTTTCGCTTTCGAAGAGATAAATCCTGCAGTCTTTTCATATTTCATTTAAGATGTTTTTGTTTGGGGAGTCAAAGGAACTACTTTCATCTCTCCCGCGGGCAGATTCTTTTTTTGGACGGAAAGCTTCTCTTCAGTGCTCGCTTTTTTTTCTCCTATCGCTTTTAGGAAAGGTGATATATCGTCAAGATTTATTTTCAACTTCGGTATTTTATAGTGCATAGGAATAACAATCCTCGGCTCTATTTGGGAAATTACCTTTGTTGCTTCTTTGGCGTCTATCGTATAAACCCCTCCCACCGGCACCATAAGAATATCCACCTCTCCTATATCCATAAGCTGCTTGTCGGTAAGTTCTCCTTCGCCAAAGTCACCAAGGTGGCAGAGCTTTATATCCTCGGCCTCGATAGTATATATAGTGTTTGCCCCTCTCTCTTCTCCTTGTTTCTTGTCATGAAAAGAAAATATTCCTTGAATAAAAATATCCCTGAGTTCGTACTCTCCCGGGGAATCTATAACAACGCTTTCCTTTTTTGCCGGTGCTGTATTTGCATGATCGTCGTGTTTATGAGTTAAAAGAAAGATATCCGCTTCAATTTTCGGAAGCTTTAATCCCGTTTTTTCCTCCTTGAAGGGATCAATAACAATACTCACCCCTTTGTTCGCTTTTTTTTGCCCGTTTATTGTTATTCGAAAACAGGACTGTCCGTGCCAAACAATATTCATATATTCACTTAAAATTAAGGATGTTTACAGACACCGCTGACAATATTTTAACACCCCTCTTGAAAAAATCAAGAAAATATGTAAACTTGGGAAGGTATGAAACAAGAACTAAAAGAAAAAAATCTTCTCGATATCCCCAAAGAAGGAAGTACTGTTCAGGGTACAATATCGGGAAAGGGGCGCGCGGCGGCTTTTGTCGATCTCGGTCCGTTCGGAACAGGAATAATAAGGGGACGCGAATTTCAAGCCACTAAAGATGAATTGAAAGACTTGGAAGATGGCGATTCTGTCACCGTGAAAATCGTTTCTTTGGATTCCGAAGGAGGGTATGTGGAATGTTCAAGAATCCAGGCCAAGAAAGACGTGGCTTGGGGTATGTTGGAAAAACACAAAGAAAACGAAGAGCCTTTAACGGTAAAAATAGAGGGAGCGAACAAGGGAGGTCTTCTTTCTAAAATTTCCGGCATTCCCTCCTTTATTCCATCCTCTCAACTTTCTTCGGAAAACTATCCCCGAGTAGAAGGCGGCGATACCTCCAAGGTCCTTAAGGAACTACAAAAGTTTATCGGGCAAGAGATGGAGGTAAAGATTCTCGATCTCTCCAAGGAAGGAGAAAAAATCATTCTTTCCGAGAAAACGAAGGAGATGGAAGAAAAACAGATCTCTTTGGACACATATACGGAGGGCGAGGTTATAGAGGGAGAGGTTACCGGGATAGTTGATTTTGGAGCGTTCGTTCGTTTCGATGACGGTATAGAAGGGCTTATTCACATCTCCGAAATGGACTGGAGTTTAGTAGAAAGCCCTCACGATATACTCAAAGAAGGTCAGAAAGTTAAAGCGAAAATAATAAGAATAAAAGATGGGAAAGTTTTTCTTTCCTTAAAGGCGTTAAAGGAAGATCCCTGGAAAAAAATAGAGAAGAATTATAAAGAGGGAGATGTTATAGAGGGTGTTGCATCCAAGTTTATTTCTTTCGGAGCTTTCGTAGAAATAGAAGAAGGAATTCAAGGGCTTTGCCATATATCGGAATTCCAAACAAGAGAAAAAATGGAAGAAGTTCTGGAAATAGGAAAAACCTATAAGTTTAAAATACTCTCTATCGACGCTTCCGACCACAGACTGAGTCTCCGAGTAGTAGAAGAATAACCATGTACACCCTTCGGGTGTAAAGCGGGGAGAATCCCTTTTTTTATCATTCCCGACTTTAATCGGGAATCTGCTTTTACCGGATC
>CAYSXL010000015.1:0-12245 GCA_964435025.1 uncultured Candidatus Saccharibacteria bacterium
TGGGATTCTTCGGCTGACGCCTTAGCGTGACGGGCAGAATCCGCGTGCCTTGTTTCCCCCCGATATCCCTTTTGTACGCCCTCTGAGTGTACATCGTGGTTACCGGAAGCGGGAAGTTCGTGCATCTTCTGTTTCTTGCGGGTAAATTCGTTAAAGTCTTCCACCTCTTTTTTGATAAGATCGTAATCTTCCACAATTCTATCTATTTCTCGCGCCTGTGTCCAATTTTGCGACTTGGCAAGCTCTAAAAGAGTAAGAAGTATCTCTATATCCCCTTCCACGACAAAAGCAGACTCTCTTCTTTCCCTTACATCCCCTTCCAGAATAAGCGTAACGTTGGCGAGTATTTCATCGGCAACTTCCCTTATTTTGTAACGGAGAGGTTCTTTTTGAGGGAAAAAAAATGTGAGCCTGTATAGTCTGTTGGTAAGTTCTATAAAATACCTCTTATCCATCTGGTGTATTACTTATTGACCTCCGAGGTCAACATAGTCAGAATGATACCACTGCGGCGTAATTACTGAGATTGTTTATGTCTTCCGGGGTAAGATCCTCGGCCTCCTGCACGCCTTCCTCGAGAAGTTCTTCGGAAATCTCTATCTCTTCTCCGAAATCAAGCATGCGAGTAGTTTCGTCTTCGGGAGTGAGTCTTTTCTGCACATAATCTTCTACATACACCCTTTCTTCATCAGAAAGCTCTATCTCTTCTTCTTGCATATGAGAGGTGAGCGCTCTGCGTGCCAAGTGCGTCAGACCGTCTCCCTTTTGCGCTTCTTCGGTATAATACCCGTCTGGTTCTCTTTCTTCTTCCGTCTCTTCTTCTACCAGTGTCCAGTCGTTTTCGGTTTCCTCTTCTTCCGTTTCAGCCACTTCTTCCGGCTCTTCTTCATCTTCTAAGGGAATGACTTCCCCTATTTCCGCTAAAAGCTTTTCGGAAGCGGTAGAAAGAATCTCTTTCGCTTTGTACTCTCTTAGGGCTACAAAGCCGAAAACAAGCACGAGTATAAGCAGAAGAACAAGTATGGGGAAGACGATATCTTTCTTCTTACCCGGTTTCTTTTCCAAATTAAAAAAATCTTCGCTCATAATATCGACTTTAATGATGGTGAATACAAAAAGAGCTTCCCTCCAAATGAACAATTGTGGCGGTACTATAACACAGACAGGGAAAATTATCAATTACCAAAATTCAAGAGCCGTTTTGGGGGAATAACAGAAGAAAATAAAAAAGACCCACTCATCCTTAATGGACTTGTGGGTCTTGAGGCGTATAAAAGAACTACTCGCGTGTTATGCCCTTTATTTCCACTGTTACCTCGTAGCCGAGAGACTCTACTTCTTTTCTTGCTTCTTCGGGAAGCTTCATTCCTTCTTCCCATTGGGGTTCACTGTACGTCATTTTTTCGTTTAGCAACCTGTCCGTCCCGGCTTCAATCTTAGCAATTACCGTTTCCTTCCACTCTTGTATAGAAGAGTGTTTGATAAAAAACATCTCGAGTGCCTCGTCTTCCGGGAGGATTAGTTTCATTTCTATATCTACATTCCAGAAGACCGAATCTCCGTGCTCTGTTTCCGCCACTATCGGTATATCGGTGTTGTAGGTTTCTTGAGGATTTATATAGACAAACTCCCTGCTATACGGTATCGCAAAATAGCTGCCGGATACCGTTTTAACCTTGTCCCCTTCATATACGACAGAATATTGGTCACTGCTTAAGGGGATGCTCGCCCAAGAAAAGAGAAGAAAGGAAACAGAAAACAAAATAAAGGCACCCATCGGCGCAATACTTTCCGCCTTTTTTGCGTTGAAAAATTTACCAAGTACTCTCTCTAAAAATGAGAAAACAGCAACCAAAATACAGACGCTGATAAACACCCCGAAGAGCATTGTCCAAAATTTTGAATACGCATCGTATACAGGATAGCCGAGTGCTGTAAGAAGTCCCACAACAACCATCGCAAAACCAAGGAGTAGACACGAGTTCTCCAGTATTTCCATTTTTCTTACCATTTTGGTAAACCTCCTTCCAATTTTTTTTGAAATCTATGTAAACACGTAGAGACGCGGAATTTTTAAAGTACAAAACTGATTATATTATACAAGAATATTAAAAAAATACAAGAGAAGATGTGTTTAGGTAATAAAAAAGCTCTTGGCAGGGCCAAGAGCTTCTTCCTTGAAAGACCTTTATAGGTTGCTAAAATTGACATTACCCGGGTTCCGGGTAAAATAGCAGCCTTTTTCTGCTTGACTGGAATCCGCTTCCTGCTTTTGAGATGTTTCGACTAATTTACCTCCACAATTGGGACAAGCCATAGCTACTCTTGCGTTGGTTGTGAATTTGCAGTTGCAACATTTTCGCCACATCATTTCGCAATTCTCCCTTCTTTCTTTTTTTTAAGCTTTCAGCGTTCTTCCTCTTACTTCTACCCTCCTTTTTAATAAAAGTAAGATGATTTTCTGAGCGGGATTTTACATCAATCTTTTTTATTTGTCAAATAACAACTTGTCAATCAAAGAAAATATTGTAAGCTGTAAGAAAGCACTATAAAATTTTGAAAAGGAGGGTTTTATAAATGAAAAAGTCGCGAGAAGAAAAGACGAAAAGAAGCGGCACAGCCCGAATGCCGTTAATTCTGTTACCCGTACTCATTGTTGTTTCCACCATTTGCCTAACGGCGTTTCTTTCTGGTGAAAAAGAAACACGCGTTATTGAAACATCTCCCCGAATACCCCATAGCGCGAACTATATTATCAACAGCAGAATTTACGGGGAAAAGAATATGTCACCCCCGGAAGCCGTACACGCCCCCGACGATATAGTGCGGATTGAGTATAAGACAGACTTTACCCGGGAAAGAGATTCCATTACTCCGACCGAATAAAAATTTCCCGATAAGGGATTACAGCTCTTTTAAGTTGAAAACAACACCGGCCTTGTAAATAAGGTCGTTTTTTTTATTTTCCCCCAATAGGAAGTCGAAGATGGAAGTTCGACTTTGCGAGGGTTTTTGCCCGATTTTAAGGGAAAGATAGCCTGTGGAAAACTCGGGTCTTGCCATTCTTTAAGGGGTTGTTATCTTCCCGCAATGCTCAAAACGGAAAACGCCAAAAACTTAAAGACCGTTCTTTTTCTCCTTCTTCTTCCCCTTTCTCTCTTTCTTCTTTTCCGTTTCTCCATTGAAGAAGAAAAAGAAAGGGAGGTTGTAACTCTTGGAGAAGACCGTTTTTTTACAAGTCCGAACCACAAAGTAACGGAAAAAGGAAATTACCTTCTTGTAGAAACACCGGAAATATCTTTGGAGGTGCCCAAAGATTGGGAGATAGACAGCTACAAAGAGGAATTGCAAAAAGGAATAGACATTTCCACTCCTTCTTGTAATTTCTATCTCACTTCTTATAGAGAAAAAAATGAAAACGACTATCTGAAAAGCAGTATAAGCGCTCTTTTGCACGAAGAAATAGAAAGAGAGAATATAAAACTTATAAAAATAGACGGCATTTACGCAATAGAGCAAGAGGCAGGACCGGTCAAAGTACCTTACAAAGAAAAAATATACGAAATAGGGGTAAGCACCAAAGAAAAGAAAACAGAATGTAGAGAAAAATTGTATGAATTATTAAATTCGGTTTCTTTCTTTCACAAAAATGAAAAATAAACTGCTTATTCTTCTATTTTTCCTTTTTTTCTTTTCTCTTCCTTCGGACGCTTCTTGCGCATCTCTTTCCACTTTGGAAATAAACAAGATATTTCAAGCCGTAAAACACGAAACCGTAAACACTTATACTACGTTTTCTGTTTATCCCGGCAAATACAATCCCGAAGAAGAAGCAGTTATTGTTATAGCGAAAGCGGCAACCTTAGATGAACTCATTACGCTCAATCTAAGCGAACTTCCTCAAGAGTTTTTATTGCAAGCTGTAGGAAAGACGGGGCAACTCCTTGCTTCAACGCTAACAGACCCTTCCGAGGCGATAAGGGCGGAACTTATTAATATGGGAAGAAGGCAACTTTTTGATTATTTAAAAAGAAAAGATGTAAAGCTGGCGGGAGGAAAAATATCCCTCGGCTATGAAAATACAAACAGAGAACAAGAAAAAATAGAATTACTTTACTCCGTCTCCAGGGGTGGGGACGGCGAAACATCGCTTTCCATCTACTCTAAAGAACCCGTTTATCCCCCGCTCTCTAAAGCTAAAAGATCTCCTATAAACAGTTCTGTGTGGAGTGAAAGCGAATTTAATAAAGAAAAGTTACAACCCTTTGTCATTACTTTTTCGGGAGCCACGAAAAAATCCGCTTACGGGGCCTTTTTATGGGAAGAAGATCCCGAGATAGAAATAGAGTTTGTGGAAAGCTTCGAAAATCTGGAAATCCCCTCTTCTCTTTCCATTTGGGAAAGAATCGGGAATATGGGGAGAGCTTTTGTCGGAGGCGTATCCGGATTTTGGAGTGATTTGTGGGAAAGTGAGGAGAAAGAGGAAACAGAAATTGCAAAACCGGCCCCTCTGGAAAAAGCCGAAGAGGAGATCGGCGATAATGATCATGACCGTAGCGATGATCCCAGTAGTAGAAACAAGTCTCACTACGGGGCAAGCGATGGCGACAAAGAGGGAGTGACGGAAGTGGAGATAAACTCCGCCCTCGGAGAAGAGCTGGAACTAATAACAGGTATCGGCCCCGCATATGCGGAGAGAATTATAAAAAAGAGGCCGTTTTGCTCTTTAAGCGAATTAACAGAGGTTTCCGGCATCGGAGAGGTTACGCTGGAAAATATAAAAGAGGAGGGTTTGGCCTATATTCATCCTCCGAAAGAGTGTAAGTTTTTAGAAGAGACAGAGCCGGAGCAGACAGAAAAAGAAGATGATGACAGAAAAGAAAAGAGTGCTAAAGAAAAAATGGAAAAAATAAAAGAGAAAATGGAAAATTTGCGGGAAAAAGTGGACGAATACTACTATGACCGTGGCGATGACAATGACAGTGGCAATGACAGTGACGATGGCGATGACAGTGGCGATGACAATGACAGTGACGATGAGGATGGCGATGACGATGACAGTGGCAATGACGATGACAGTGACGATGACGACAAAGAAGGAGTGACGGAAGTGGAAATAAATTCAGCAGAAAAGGAGAAATTAACAGAAATAATACATATCGGAGAAAAGAGGGCAGAGAGTATTATGGAAAAAAGACCTTTTTGCAGTCTTGACGAGCTTACAAAAATAAGCGGAATAGCGGAAAAAACACTAAATGATATTAAGGAAGAAGATATTGCCTTTGTGGAGCCACCCGAAGGGTGCGGTGATGATGACAGTGACGATGGCGATGACAATGACAGTGACGATGGCGATGATAATGACAGTGACGATGGCGATGACGATGACGATGGCGATGACGATGACAGTGATGATGACGGTGACGATGACGATGGCGATGACAGTGACGACGTAAATTTTGAGATAAAAATAGAGGGCGCAGAATACATAAAAAACAAAGGCCTTTTTACCGCAATTGTGGACGCCTCCGATACGGAGAGGCAAAACTTAGTAAAGCCCATTATCAAAGGGGCGGAAAACGTGTCGCACAAGAAAATGGAAAGAGAAAATATAGACGCCGTCAACAAAGAAGGGAGCGACGAGCGGAAAATAATCGTTATTTCTGCGGAGTATTTTTTACAAGAAGAACTTGAAAAATACAATTAGTAATTATTAAACAAATTTTTATGAAAACAAAAAATATTTTATTTATAATCACCTTTCTTTTTTCTTTTGCTGTTCCTTATAATATCTTTTCCAATAACACCACCTTCCCCGAAAATGAAGCGGGCATAGCAGCTTATGTTAAGCTGGATGGTGTAAACAGTGAAAACAACCAAACAATACTGACCAAAATCAACAACTTTTTAGCAAATAACGGAAGTGTGGAAGACACGGGAGAGGCAAGCCATATTTTGGGAACGCTTGAAATCGAAATAAAAGAAAAAAGTGATTCGGAAAATGTCATTTTCAGTATATCTCCACAAATTTACGCGGACGCAAGTGGTTGGCTTGTCGCCTACTTTCCCAACGACGTGCCCGCAAGCAAAATGATTCGGTGGAACGGATATACTCCGGAAAACGGGCTAAAATCAAACGTACTGGAAAAAGCGATAGATAGAACAGCCCAAAGTATCGACAAAACTTATTCCGCCCCGAAGTATTATCATTTCCAATATCCGGACGCAAACCGGATGACGGTAATCACAAGCACCGTTTATAACCCCGAAAGGGAAGACGGAGTGGAATATCCGGAAGACAATTTCTCCGTGACTATTCCGGAAGGTACTGTTTACGAAGCATCTTATTCCATTTATTACTCGCGAAAGCTGGCTTCCGGGCAAAGTTGCAACCATACGCTGAAAGTAAACGAGAATATCATCCACGAAAAACAAACGGATGCGTGGTGCAGGGGAGATAATTTCATTTACGATACTTTCGGATCTTTTTTTACTCCGGGAAATCAACATCTGGTGACATTTAACGGAAAAGGGGGCGCCCGACCCACTTCTTTAAGAATGGGAGCTGCAAGTGTTTTTCTTTATGGGGAGAACGAATAAACTTTTTCTTGTCTTTTTTCTTATTTTTTCGGGAGGATTTCTCTTTTTGGGCAAAACCTCTTTTTCTCCCGCTCTCAAGGGTGTGGAAAAAAGAAAAGAAACAGTAATTTACTTGGATAAAAACTCTTTAGCGGAGAATTCGGATAAGCGGCTCGAATCCGGGTTCGCCGACGAAAACTCCGACCAGACACCCTCAGAGCAAAATTGTACAATCGATATTAATTCGGCAAGCACAAACAAACTAAGGGAGCTGACAGGCATCGGCCCCGTGTATGCAAAGAGAATAAAAGAAAAAAGACCGTTTAACAATTTAAACGATCTTTTAGAAGTCAACGGTATAGGTCCGACAACGCTGGAGAATATAAAATCTCAAGGATGCGCACACATTTCCCCCGGTAAAAAAGAGGAGAGAGAGGAGGACTTCGGTAAATAATCTTTTGGATTACCAAAAGCAGACCCTTACGTCTGCTTTGGCGTTTGCTTAAATTGTATTTATCCGTAGTAGCTCGGTTCTCTTAGAAATAAAAAACAACAGAAAGATAATCCATAAGCGCTACATAGACATAAAAAAGAAGTACCGAGGATGTGGCGACGAAAATTCCCGTATATCCGTTCATATTGTTATTTTTCTTATTTTGCCTCTACTTTTTGTTTCTCCTTTTTTACCTTCGGTCCTTCAAAAACGACTTCTCCGTTCTTTGTTTTTACAGTTACTCTTTCTCCTTGCTCCACCTTACCAGATATTATCTCGAAGGCAAGTGGGTTGAGTATTTTCTTTTGGATAAATCTTTTTAGGGGCCTTGCTCCCATATCTCTGTCAAATCCTTCTTTGGAGATGAGATCCTTTACCGATTTCTGAAAAGTGATGGTAATATTGTTGTTCACTCTTAATCTTTTTCTTACCTTTTCAAGCTCAAGTTCGATTATCGCTTTCATATCTTTGTCAGTAAGATGATTAAAGATGATGGTATCATCTATTCTGTTTAGAAATTCCGGCCTAAATGTTTTTTTCAGAGCTTCCGTAACTTTGTTTTTAAGAGAATCCCTGACGCTATCTTCTTCTTTTTCACTAAATCCTATTCCTCCCATTTCCGTGATGTGCTCAGAACCGACATTGGAAGTCATAATGATAATAGTATTTTTAAAGGAAACCTTTCTTCCTTTGGTATCGGTAAGATGACCATCCTCTAAAACTTGCAACAGAAGATTAAACACATCCGGATGAGCTTTTTCTATTTCGTCTATAAGAACAACGCTGTAGGGCTTTCTTCTCACTTCTTCGGACAGCTGCCCTGAATCTTCGTGTCCGACATATCCGGGCGGAGAACCTATCATTTTAGATACCGAGTGTTTTTCCATATACTCGGACATATCAACTCTAATAAGCGAATCATCACGAGTAAAGAGGAATTCCGCAAGAGCGCGAGCTGTTTCCGTCTTTCCTACACCGGTAGGACCCAAAAAAAGGAAAGAACCCAAGGGCCTATCTTCGTCCGCTACTCCTGCCCGAGAGCGACGAATAGCGTGAGATATTGCAGAAATCGCCTCCTTTTGTCCAATAACACGTTTGCTGACGATATTTTCCATCTTCTTTAATTTCTCTATCTCTTCCTCCAGGAGCTTGGTAACCGGAATACCCGTCCAGCGGGAAACAACACCGGCTACGTCTTCTTTGGTAACGGACTCCTTCAAAATGGGTTTTCTTTTTTGCAAATTCTTTAGTTTTTTCTCTTCGGCCTTCAGTTCTTTGGTGAGTTCGGGTATTTTGGCATACTTTATTTCGGCAACTCTTTGCAAGTTTCCGGTTTGTCCCGCTCTTTCGGCTTCATACTTCAAGCTGTCTATCTCATTTTTGTTCTTTTTTATTTTTGCTATCGTCTCTTTCTCGGATTTCCAACGAGCTTCAAGCTCTTTGGCCTTTTCCTTAAGATCGGCAAGCTGTCTTGAGATAACTCTTTTCCTTTTTTCCACTTCTCCGGAATTGCCATTCTTAAGAGATTCCATTTCTATTTCAAAATCCTGTATTTCTCTTTTGAGATCCTCCAGTTTTTCGGGCTGTGATTCTACCTCAAGCCTTAGAGAGCTCATCGATTCATCCATAAGATCCACGGCTTTGTCCGGAAGAAACCTGTCGCTAATATAGCGGGAAGATAGTTCTACCGCCGCTTTTATAGCGCTATCTTCTATCTGTACTCCGTGGTGCATTTCATATTTCTCTTTTATTCCTCTTAGAATAAGCATTGTTTCTTCTTCGGTGGGCTCTGCTACGGTAATCGGTTGAAATCTTCTCTCTAACGCAGGGTCTTTTTCAATGTGTCTCTGGTACTCTTTTAACGTAGTCGCTCCTATAGCTCTAAGTTCTCCGCGAGCAAGATCGGGTTTTAAGAGATTGGAGGCATCAATTGATCCTTCCGCCGCTCCCGCGCCGACAATGGTGTGAAGTTCATCTATAAAAAGTATGTACTTGTCCTCCCGAGATTTTATCTCCTTGAGAAGCGCTTTTATTCTGTTCTCGAACTCTCCCCTGTATCTTGTCCCAGCCACAAGTGTCCCCAAATCAAGACTAATAACTTCCTTTTCTTTTAAACTTTCGGGAACATCTTTTTTGGCAATTCTCTGCGCAAGCCCTTCTATGACAGCTGTCTTCCCTGTTCCCGCTTCACCGATAAGCACGGGATTGTTTTTGGTTCTGCGGGAAAGTACTTGCATAAGACGTCTTGTTTCTTTTTTTCTTCCCACCACAGGGTCCACTTTTCCTTGGCTCGCCATTTCCGTAAGATTGCGAGTATATTTTTCTATAGACTGTATTTTTGATTCGGGATGCGGGTCCGTCACCTGCTGGTTCCCTCTCATATCGTACAAGACCTCCTTTACTTTATCATAACCTAATTTTTCCGTATCCATGGGGTCGGGACCTCCTTTTTTGGGAGGAAGAAATGTCGCTGTTTCCAAAATATCACGCGCTTTTGTAGGCGTGGCAAAAAACGCCAAGAAAAGGTGTTCTACCGAGATAAACTTATCGTTCATCTTTTCCGCTTCTTCTCCGGCAATCTTAAGTATTCTTGCCATATCCTGGGAGAGGTGGAACTGATCTTCCGCTTTGCTTCCCGTATCAACTATTCGAGGAATGTTACGAATAGCGCGCTCCGTTCTTTTTTTAAGCATTTCCACGTCTATTCCCGTTTTTTCCAATAGATTGACCACAATACTCTCATCCTGAATGAGCAGGGAATACAAGAGATGCAGAGAATCTATCTGCTGATTATTTTTTTTGGTCGCAAGTTTTTGAGAAACTATTATCGCTTGCTGTGCTTTATGGGTGAAATTTGCTCCCGGCATTGTAGACATAAATATAAATCAAGTTATTGCTGGATAATCATATTTTCGAGTTCTAATGATATCAGTTTTCGAGCCAAAAATCAATTGCCCCGGAAACTACATCTTGCCGAGTGTAGCATCCAATTCCATCACTTCTCCCTCTCTTATTATCTTTAAGGTTACCGTATCTCCGGGATGGTACTGCACAATAATTTTTGCCAGAGGGTTTCTTTGAGTAACTTTTTCTTCGTTAAACTCCAAAATGATATCTCCCTCTTTTAATCCCGCTTCTTCCGCTGCCGATCCGGGCTCAATCGCCGGTCCTCCTCTATCTCCGTCAACAATGAGCGCTCCTTCGCTCACGGGTAAATCTTTTTCTTTCTCCAGTTCCCTTTCTATCATAAGATACCGAACTCCCAAGAACGGATACGTTATTTCCTCTTCTTCTTTTACCCCCTCTATCGCCCTCTGTGCACTATTTATGGGAATGGCAAAACCTATACCTTCGGCATGCACGGCAGTTGCCGTATTTATCCCGACAACTTCTCCTTTTAAATTAAGAAGCGGTCCTCCCGAATTGCCGAAATTGATAGCCGCATCGGTTTGGATAAGGTCGTGTAAAACTTCTGCTTTTCTTCCCCCTCTTGCCACAATACTTCTTTCCATTCCCGAAATAACTCCTACGGAAACCGTATCCTTGAACTCACCAAGTGCATTACCGATGGCAATGGCCGTTTGTCCGGGACGTACCGTATCCGAATCCCCAATAGTTGCAGGGTTGAAATCTTCCCCGTCTATTTTTATTACAGCTAAATCTTGTACCGGGTCTATAGCAAGAACTTCCGCCTCAAACTCTTCTTTGTCGGAAGTAATGACGGCATAATCGGCATCTTTATCCCTGACGAGATGACGATTGGTCAAGATAAGTCCGTCTTCGGAAATGATAAAACCCGTTCCCTTGCCCGTTTCCAACCTTTCCTCGGTTTCCGGTTCTCTTTCGGGGAAAAAGAAAAAATCGTCGAAAAGAGATGTTTCAAACTCAATATACTGAGAAGAAACAATACTAACCACCGAAGAAGTGTTTTCTTCTACTACATCGATTATCGCTTTTTCGTGATCCAACACGGGCTCGTAGCTTTCCTTTTTTGTTTCCTCAACCGTTTCTTCTATTTTTTCTTCACTCTCAAACTCTCTTCCGATAATCATCCCAAGAAAAAGTACTACCAAAAGCACCAAAAAAGTTGTAATTCCCGTAAATATACTTCTTTTCATAACAGTTACCTTATATCAAAAACTCAGAATTTTTCAATGAGCTCCATTAGGTAGGGAAGAATAATAATAATGCCTATAATAACCGATCCGATACTGGCCACCATTACCGCGCCCGCGGAGATGTCCTTCATTTTCCTTACTTCCTCGCTATAATCAGGCTTTAGAATATCCAAAACTCTCTCTATTTGGGAGTTTATAAGTTCCAAAGAAAGCACAAGCGCGATAACAAGAAAAAGTACCGCTCTCTCCAGCGGATCAAAAGGAAAAACAAGAAGAGAAACTCCGACAACAACGGCAATAACAAATAGAACACGAAAAACCTGCTCTGAAAAAGCTTCTTTTATTCCTTTAAAGGCGTTGTTAAATGACCGATAAAACCTTTTTATCATAGATTTATTCGTATCTTAATGCATCAACCGGCTCTAATTTGGCAGCCTGTTTTGCCGGCAAATAGCCGGAAAGACATCCAATAACAAATGAAAACGCCAGCCCGAAAAAAATAAGCCAGATGGAGATGTGTGCTTCAAGTTGCACCATTGCCTGTGGAGAGGCGAGTACGACTTGTGCAAGTAGTGCTAAAGCTACCCCAAGCAACACTCCTCCCGCACCCCCTACAAGCCCGATAATTCCCGCCTCAAAAAGAAAAATAGATGTTATCTGCCCTTTTTTTGCTCCTACTGCCTTTAAAATACCTATTTCTTTGGTTCTTTCTTTTACGGAAGTGTACATCGTATTCATTATTCCTATTCCACCTACGATAATTGCGATACTGGCAAAAGCGACAACCCCCGCCTGCAGGACTCCCATAATATTTTCCACCATATCGGTCACCGTTTCACTTGTCATTACCGTAAAGGAAGGACTGTCTTCGTCTCTCCTCCTTACAGCCGATTCCTCGAGCTCTCTTTCTATATTTTCTACTACCCTATCGGGCTCGTGACCGCCCATTATTCTTGCCATCGCCACAGGAGAACCCTCTCTTTCCCCTGTTATGTTTCTATAATCCTGCAAATCAACCATAATAGCCATATCGTCTTCCCTGTTTCCCAAAGAAC
>CAYSXL010000016.1:0-10741 GCA_964435025.1 uncultured Candidatus Saccharibacteria bacterium
TCTTAGCCTTAATTTAGCAGAGGTCTCTTTTAGAGTAAAAGAAAAACTCAAATCCTTTACCAACGGGTAAATTTTTGCTAATCTACCGAGGATAGAAGAAAGGCCCCATCGTCTAGCGGCTTAGGACGCCGGGTTCTCAGTCCGGTAACACGGGTTCAAATCCCGTTGGGGTCACAATTTTATTATCCGAATTATAAGTGATAAGCTATAGCACAAATGAAAACCTTATATGGTATTGCTATTCTTGCGGGAACTATAATCGGTGCAGGACTTTTTTCTCTCCCATACATCACTTCGGTGGTGGGCATACAGGTAATATTGGGATATCTTTTTGTGTTGGGAATAGTTTCAGTTCTCGTTCATTACTTTCTGGGGGAAATAAGCCTAAAAACGCCTGATTATCTGCGCTTGCCGGGATTTGCAAAATACCATCTCGGGAAAAAGGCACAAAAGGTCGCCTACATTTCGGGAATTTTGGGAATGATGGGGGCGATACTCGCTTATATTATTTTGGGAGGGGAATTTTTACATGCGCTTTTTTCTCCTGTTTTTGGAGGGGATATTACAGCATATACCACGGTCTATTTTGCTGTTTCCGCGCTTATTATTTTTTTTGGTATCAGCGCGGTATCCAAAGTGGAGTTTTGGGGGATTATTGTTTTTATCGTTTTCCTTCTTTTGACCTTCATAAGGGGATTTGAAGATATAAGCATAAACAACCTTTTTTTTATAAGAGAGGGGGCCTTTGATTTCTTTCTACCCTACGGGGCAATTCTTTTTGCGCTCTGGGGAGGAGCTCTTATTCCTGAAATCGAGGAAGCGCTGGGAACGAAAAAGGATAAGAAAAAGTTACGGACCATTATCCCTGCAGGAATAATATTTTCCATTATTATCTCTATCTTTTTTATAGTGATTGTACTTGGTATTACGGGAGAATATACAACAAAAGATGCGCTTGTCGGATTAGAGAATTATTTAGGTAACTCCATAACATCTTTAATGCTTGGCTTTGGACTAGTCGTAATTTTTACTTCTCTTATCACTATAGGCCTTACCGTAAAAAAGATTCTCTGGTATGACCTCAAGCTCTCTAAAAATATTTCCTGGGCACTCGCTTGTTTTATCCCGTTTCTTTTTTTTCTCGTTGGTGTAAAAGATTTTATCGTGGTTATTGGAATTGTGGGTGCGACAATGATTGCGGTAGATGCTGTTCTTATACTCTTAATGTATGAGAAAGTGAAATCGAAAAAAGTAAGACTTATTACTTATCCTTTGATTTTTATGTTTTTAATAGGTATCATTTACGAGGTTGTTTATTTTTTTTCATAGTTTTATAGAAAATGTTTTTTACCGGGGTAATTTTTATTCTTTCCTGTTTTCTGATTATTCTCGCGAGTAGAGGAATTATAGATGCTCTTCATAGAGTTACTTGCAGACTGGGATGGAAGGAGTTTGTTGTAGCTTTTTTTGCCGCGTCTATCGGAGCGGTGATGCCCGAACTTTTTATTGGTGTGAGGTCCGCGCTTGAGGGAGTGCCGGAGCTTGCCTTGGGAAGCATTATTGGTCAGAACATTATTCTCTTTACACTTTCTGTAGCGATTTGCACGTTTATTTTGAAAGAGATTGTTGTAGAAAGTAGAACGGTGCGGGCGGGAGCTGTCTTTGCCCTTTTTGCTGTTATTCTGCCTTTTGTTCTTTTGTGGGACGGAGTTCTAAATCACACGGATGGGATGATTCTTATTCTTGTCTGTATTGCCTATATTTATTGGATCTTTTCCAAGGAGGATCATTATGTAAAAAAGCATCACACCATATTACCTAAGCAATCCACGCTGACAAAAGATATCTTAATTATTTTTTTTGGATTTTTGTTTGTCCTTTTAAGTGCGGAAGGAATTGTTTATTCAGCGAAGGTTTTTAGTGTCAATCTCGGGATACCGGTAACCATTTTCGGGCTCTTTGCCGTTAGTTTGGGAGTTGCTCTTCCGGAAACGTTCTTTTCCATTGCACTTGCAAATAGGGGTCATTCCTGGATGATTTTGGGAGGACTTATGGGGGCGATAGCCCTTTCCTCTACTCTTGTCTTAGGAGTGGTTACCCTCATTAATCCGATTGAAATTGCAGACATGTCTTCACTTCATGTAGCCAGATTTTTTCTAATTTCCGGAGGTTTCTTTTTACTTCTTTTCGTAAGAACGAGTAATAAAATAACAAAAAGGGAGGCATGGTTTCTCCTTGGTGTATATCTTCTCTTTCTGCTTTTTGAATTTGTTATACTGAGTTAAACTCGTCGATAGGGCCGGGTACCAGTCGGTACCCGACTAGTCCCGCACCGACTGGTGCGGGGTTGATATTTTCACCTTTTGGTGTTATTATTTGCCCGTATGTTAGGGGAAATGCTTCTTATTTTCTTATTTATTCTTGCTCTTTTTGTTATTTTACTTTTTGTGCGTAAAGCAAATTTAGATGTGGAGCGAAGGCTTACGGACGTTATTACCGGTGAATTAAAGGATATAAGAGGAAATGTCGATAACAACACAAAGCATATGCACGAGCAGATAAATTCCTTTGTTCGTGAAACACAGAACATAAAGCAAGGAATGAATACTATGCAAGACACGGTAAAAAGCATTTCATCCTTTCAGGAATTTTTTCGTTCTCCAAAAATAAGAGGGGAGTGGGGAGAGGCAAGTTTAAAGCACCTTCTAAAGGAATATTTTCCGGAAGACCTTTTTCAGCTACAGTACTCCTTTTCTTCGGGAGAAAAGGTAGATGGTGTACTCAAGCTTCCGGATCAAAAAATGCTGCCCATTGATGCAAAATTTCCTCTTGATAATTTCAGAAGAATGGTGGGAGCAAAAGATGAGAATAGAGAAATTTATCGAAAAAAGTTTTTAGAAGATGCAAAGAAACATATACAAAAGATTTCGGAAAAATATATTCTTCCTTCTGAGAACACGGTAGATTTTGCGGTGATGTATATTCCCGCCGAGGCAGTGTATTATGAAATAAATATGGAGTACGACGTTGATATTGCCGAGTACGCGCGTTCAAAGAAAGTGATCTTATCTTCCCCGAATACTTTTTATTTGACGCTTCGCGGAATAGAACAGTGGTTCAGGGATACGCAGATATCCGAACAAGCTCACGAAATAATGGACAGACTTAGCAAAATAGAGAAGGATGGTAGTAAGCTCATGCGGGAATTTAACAAACTGGGGGCTCATCTTAAGAATGCAAATGCCGCATACAATACATCAAAAAAAAGAGTGGAGATTTTCGATAAAAAAGTAAAAGGAGTTTTAAAGAATAAAAAAGTAACCGCCTTAAAAAAGAATAAAAACTAATTTTTTAAAGCAGAAACATGATTGCAGTAATTCAAACCGGAGGAAAGCAGTATCTCGTTTCTCCCGGAGACAAAATAAAAATCGAGAAAATAAATACCGGAAAAGGGGAAAAAGTTAATTTTGACAAGGTCCTTCTCTTTGAAGATGAAAAAGGGGAGTTTTTGCTTGGAACTCCTTATCTCGAGGGAGTAAAAGTATCAGGAGAAGTATTAGAGGAAGCTCTTGGGGAGAAAAAAAGAGTTTTTAAGCATAAGCCCAAAAAGAGATATAAAGTGAAAAAAGGGCATAGGCAACCTTTTACGGAAGTGGAGATAAAGGATATAAAAACAAATAAAAGAACATAGGAGTAGCCTTACCCTTTTGCTACTAACTCTTTAAGTAGGCCGAATTACTTTCTTCCCCTGAGTGCGAAACTCAGGGTTTCTTCGTCGGCATACTCTAATTCGCTTCCCGTAGAAAGACCTCTTCCTAAACGGGTAGTTTTAATGCCTAGAGAATTCAATATGCGTGTAATAAAAATTGCTGTCGCTTCTCCTTCGGTATTTTGATTGGTGGCAATAATTACCTCCTTTACACCTTCAACTCTTCTCTTGAGTTCCTCGGCTCTTATTTGTTTCAGATCCTCTCTTCTTAAAGGAGAAACGGTACCTCCCAAAATAAAATAAAGACCATTATATTCTCCTGTCTTTTCAATGGAGATTAAGTCGGTTTCCTTTTCCACGACACATAGCATATCTTTGTTTCTTTTGGGATTGGAACAAATGGCGCAGGTATCAGGACCACTCTCAACGGAACGAAAACAGGACTTGCATAAGTTTACTTTTTCTTTGACTTCCTTAAGAGCGGCAATAAATTCGTCTATTTCTTGAGGAGAGGAATTTAAACAGTAAAAAGCAAAACGCGTTGCCGTACGCGGTCCGATGGCAGGAAAGCGGCAAAAAATTTTTATGAGTTTTTCGATTGATGGGGGATACATGCGCTTAGGAATTAGCGTGTCTGCGATCCAAGTTTCTAAAGGAAGCTATGTTTTGGTCAAAGTACATTTCGGCTTTACCGATTGGCCCGTTACGGTGTTTGGCAACAATGATATCGGATATGTTTTTACGAGATGTATCTTGCCTGTAATAATCTTCACGATAAATAAACATTACAACGTCTGCATCTTGTTCAATTGCCCCGGTCTCGCGTAAGTCGGAGAGGCGGGGTACTTGCGGAGTTCTCTGCTCCACCGCACGAGAAAGTTGGGAAAGTGCAAGGACGGGAACATCAAGCTCTTTGGCAAGTGTTTTCAATTCGCGGGATATTTCCGTCATCTGTTGCACCATGGAATCGGAAGAAGATCTTGGCTGCATAAGTTGTAAATAATCTACGATAATGAGACCGAGGCCTTTTTCCGCTTGCAACCTTCTTGCCATAGTACGCATCTGCATCACGTTAAAAGAGATAGAGTCATCAATATATATCGGTAGTTTCGAGAGCTCACCGAAAGATTCTCTTATTTTTACAAAATCGTTATTATCTCCACTTTTTTTAAGATTGCCGGTACGGAGTTTCCAAAGATTAATTTCCGACATATCGGAAATAAGTCTATCAACAACCTGGTCGACGGACATTTCTAGGCTGAATATGCCCACGGAAGTATTATGATTCATGGCTACATTTTTGGCGATATTGGAAGCAAACGAACTTTTCCCCATACTCGGCCTAGCCGCCAATATTATAAGGTCGGAGTTCTGAAGACCGGAAAGGATATTATCGAGATCGGTAAATCCGGTAGGGACGCCCCTTGCGCTTCCTTCCTCGGAAGAAAGTTTTTCTATTCTCTCAAATGCGCTTTCGAGAGTATCTTTCAGCGGGAGAAAGGTTTTTCTTGAGGATCCTTGAGAAATATTTAGAACTTTCCTTTCGGCTTCGTCAAGAAGAAGATCTACATCCCTTTCTTCGTCGTACGCGGAGATACTTATTTCCTGACCAAAGTTTATGAGGTCCCGTAAAATTCTTTTTTTGCAAACCATATTTGCATAGTCGGCAACGTGGCTTGCGGTAGGAACGGAGTTGACCAGAGATGTTAGATAACTTTTTCCGCCCACTTCTTTGAGGAGCTTTTTTTCCTTAAGATGAGCGGAAACGGAAAGGAGATCGATAGCCTCTCTCCGGTCCAAGAGAGTCATCATAGTTTCGTAGATATCGCTGTGTGCTTTTTTGTAGAAGTCCCGGGGTATCAAAAAATCCACTACTTTAAAAATAGCTTCAGGGTCAAGCATAAGAGACCCAAGAAGGGACTGCTCGGCTTCTATGTTTTGCGGGGGTATCTTTTCTTGCGATTGGGGAGTCATATTTTTTTTATTTTATAACCGTCTTTAGTATCTTCGACAGAATAGCCTTTTTTCTTTATTTTTTCTCTTAATTCATCCGCTTTTTTAAAGTCTTTATTTTTTCGGGCTTCTTCTCTTTCTTTAAGAAGCTTAGTGATTTCTTCGGGAATTCCTTTCCCGGGCATTTTGGTTAACTTCAGTCCCAGCAGCTTGTCAAAGTCTTCAACGGTTGCCTTTTTTGTTTTGTTATCAAGATTGTTATCTTTTATCATTCTCCAGGTAACTTCGAGCGCTTTGGGAGTGTCAAGATCATCGCTTACAGCGGAGAGAAACTCCTCTTTATAAGAAGGAGAAACAGCTCCTTTTTCTGATTCTAACTCAGCTACTCTGTTTTGCAAATTTTTTAGTCCGTTTTTTGCGTTTTCTATCGCTTCTTTAGAAAAGTTTAGTATTGACCTGTAATGAGCGCCCAAGACAAGGTAGCGATAGGCGAGAGGCGGGATGTTTTCTTCTTTTAGGTCATAAAGTGTAATAAAGCCGCCTTTTGATTTGGACATTTTTCGGTCTTTGAGATTCAAAAACTCACCATGCATCCATAAGGTTGCAAGATTATCCTCGAAACCGGCTTTGCTTTGTGCTATTTCGTTTGTGTGGTGCACGGAAATGTGGTCAACTCCTCCGCAGTGTATATCAAAAGGGACTCCCAAATATTTGTGAGCCATTACCACACACTCGGTATGCCATCCGGGGAAGCCGGTTCCCCAAGGAGATTCCCATTCCATTTGCCTTTTATCATCCGGTTTGGAAAATTTCCATAAGGCAAAGTCGGTAATGTTCTTTTTTCCTTTTACTTCTACGCGTGCTCCCGGTTTTAACTTAACTTCTTTAAGTTTGGCAAGCTCTCCGTATTCATTAAGTTTAGAGGTATCGAAGTAAATTCCGTCTTCGATCTGGTAAGTAAATCCTTTTTTTTCAAGGAGCTTTATAAGATCGAGCTGCTCTTTTATGGTTTCCGTGGCTTTTACGTAAATATCGGGAGAAACTATGTTTAAGTCTTCTATATTCTCTTTGAAAGCTTGCGTGTAGTATTCCGCAATTTCAAAAGCACTTTTTTTCTTTTTTTTGGCACTTGCTTCAATTTTATCTTCTCCCGTGTCTTCGTCGGAGGTAAGATGTCCCACATCGGTAATATTCATCACATGCTTTACTTTATAGTTGTTGTAGTAAAGAGCTCTCTTTAAAACGTCTTCAAAGATGTAAGTGCGGAGGTTCCCTATGTGCGCATAATCATAAACGGTAGGCCCGCAAGTATAAAGCCCCACCTCTTCTTTAAGGGGTCGAAGGTCTTCTTTTTTTCTGCTTAGTGTATTGTATAATTTCATTACGGGTAAATTTTACCACAGCAAAAAAGGCAATACAAACTTGAGGATACTTTTATTCCCTTTCGCTTTGTAGTAAAATAAACCTCGTATGGCAAGCGAGATAATGACAGTGCTTTTGGCAATGACCCCTCTTGTGGGAATAAGGGGAGCCATTCCGGTAGCGATAACGGTTTACGAAATGAATGTTCCGCTTGCTTATCTTCTTTCCGTTTTAGGGGAATTTATTCCTTTCTTTTTTATCTTGGGATTCCTTGAACCTGTTTCTCGGTGGCTTTCTTCAAATTTTTCTTTGATGAAAAGATTCTTTGAAGGACTTTTTGCAAAGACAAGGAGGGATTACGGTGGAAGAGTAGAAAAGTACGGCTTTTTTGCGCTTTTTCTCTTTACGGGGATACCACTTCCTTTTTCGGGAGTATGGACAGCATCACTGGTGGTCTTTCTATTTGGACTTGATTATGTAAAATCTGCAACAGCAATTTTTTTAGGCACTCTACTTGCAGGAGTAAATGTGCTGCTTATAACAAAAGGGGGCGTGAATATTGAAAAATACTACGGAATACAGACCCTTGTCGGATTGATCGTTTTTGTACTATTTGTCTATTTCATATATCATCGAAAAAAAGTAAATACTAAAAAAAATGTCTAATTTAGTGCTTTATCGTAAATATAGACCGAAAAAGTTTGCCGAAGTTGTCGGGCAAGAACCGGTTGTGACTACACTTCTTAATGCTATTTCGGCGGGGAAAACGGCGCATGCTTATCTTTTTTCCGGTCCCAGAGGCACCGGGAAAACATCGGTCGCGAGAATTTTGGCGAAAGCGATAAATTGTGAGGAGAAAAGCCATCCCGAGCCGTGTAATAAGTGTTCTTCCTGCAGAGAAATAATGGAGGAAAGAGCGATGGATATTGTGGAAATTGATGCAGCATCACACAGAGGAATTGACGAAGTAAGAGAGCTTAGAGAGGGGATTCGTTTTTCTCCCGCTAATCTGAAATATAAAGTTTTTATTTTGGATGAGGCACATCAACTGACTTCGGGAGCGGCAAACGCATTACTTAAAATGCTTGAGGAAGCGCCCGAGCACGCCGTTTTCATTTTGGCAACTACGGAACCCCATAAAATGATACCGACAATTATTTCTCGTTGCCAACGCTTCGATTTTAAAAAAATAACGGTTGAAGATACAGTTGCAAGACTTGAGAAAATAGCGAAGAAAGAAGGGTTTAGTTTGGAGAGAGATGCACTGCTTATGATTGCAGCATACGCCGGTGGATCGTTTCGGGATGCGGAGGGTCTTCTCTCACAAATAATATCCTTTCTCACGAAAGGAAGTAAGATTAAAAAAGAGGATGTAAAAAATTTCTTGGGAGTGGTAGAAAAGGAAGTTGTCGGTGATTTTATAGATTTTTTGAGAAAAGATGATGCTATTTATGCCATAAAACTTATGGAGGATGTTTTTGGCAAGGGAGTGGATGCGAATATTTTTTACAATAGTTTAATGTATTATTTAAGAGAAATGTTGATTCTCAAGATAGTCTCCGGAGAAAAGGACAAAGAAAAGAAAAAGTCTCTTATCGGGTCGCTTCTTGCCGTACTTACCGATGAAGAGGTAAAGAGAATGGAAAAGCAGGCGGAAGAGTTCGAGGCAGGGGAGATAAAGACTACGATTGACACTTTCTTTAAGGCAGGGGAGAGGATAAAATATTCTCCTATCCCTTACCTTCCTTTGGAGGTAGCTGTTGCAGAAGTAGCGGAAAACTTGAAGAAAGAGGGAGATTAAGGTATCATAACGCGCGGAAGTAACGATTTTTTTGCCGGGTGGTGTAATGGTAACACGCGACACTTTGGATGTCGTCATCTAGGTTCGAGTCCTAGCCCGGCAGCAAGGCACAATTCTGCGCCTTGCTTCGCCTGAAAGGTGAAGTAAACAAAGAATTTGACGCAGGCGGGTGCAGAATTGTGCCCGCCCCTTGTTAATTGAGGTACCAATAACTATGAAATTTCATTACGTCTATATTTTGAATAATAAATATGAAATAGGGGACAGGTCCCTTTTAGTCCCCAATACCAGAGCCTTTGGCACGGTACGGGGCAGGCGGGGAATTTGGCTTTTTAAAAAATAATATAAAAACAGTCAAGAGAAAAATGTCAAAGGTCGGACCTTTGACATTTTCTTTGATAACTGAGTATTGATCTTTCCGGTTTTTCTGTTGACAAGGTTTTTTAGTTGAGATAGTATATCAACAGCTATTGATATTTAAAACTATGAAAAATTACTGTTGTAAGGCCAGAAAAGAAGAAAAAGAATTTGAGAGATTAATAGCATTATTAAAAATAATCTCGGAAAAGAACAGATTTTTTATTCTGCAGCTTTTACGTGAAAAGGAGAGATGTGTTTGCGAGATAGAGGAGTGTTTAAAATTATCACAAAATCTGACATCACATCATTTGAAGGTTCTTAGAGACAACAGCTTAATAGATTTTCGAAGAGAAGGTACTAATGCGGTTTATTTTCTTAATAGAAAGAATGTGAAAGATTTAAATGCTTTATTCTCTCGATTTGTTAATTAGCAGTAATTTAAATTATTATGGATAAAATTATTAAAACGGTCGTAATTATCGCAGGAGTTTTTTTGGTGGGTTTTCTTCTTATTTTAACAGTCCAACAGAGACCAACTCCCGTGGAGGAAAACGTAGAAGAAGAGGACTCAATTATTGATGATAAGGAAGCGGATGAAAAGATAACGGATGATTTTATGCAATGTCTAAAAGAAGAAGGCGTGGTTATTTACGGGAGTACTACTTGTCCTGCTTGTTCTAGGTTAGAAGGAGAATACGGGGGATATGAAATAGTAAAGCCGATTTATTTGGATTGCTCGCGTCTTGGATCGGAAGAAGAACTTGCCAGATGCAAAGAAGAAATGAAAACAGGCTTCGTTCCGGAAATACAAATTAAAGGAGAGCTTTTTGATGAGTGGGGAAGCCCGGAAACTCTTGCAAAGGAAACGGGATGTGAATTATAAATATTTAGTTAATTTAAGTTTTTATGAAAAAGATATTTTTTTCCGTAATTTGCTTGGTGGGATTAATTCTCTTTTTTGCTCCTTTTGTTGAAGGAGCAAGTTTAGACTTGGAAAAAGGGGAGCTTGAAGAGGAGGTAACAATACATTTTTTTGACGATACGCTTTGTCCCATATGCGCGGAGGCGAAAGAGTTCGTAAAAGAACTGGATGAAGAATACGAAAAAATAAATCTTGAGATATACCCCATAAGCGAGGTTGAGAAACTGCGTGAATTAGCAAAAGAGCATGGGGTTGAGGAGTACGATCTAATGGCCCCCACCATTTTTATAGGAGAAAGTTTTTTGCAATTTGCAAGCTTTTCGGAAAGGCACGAGAAAATGATAGTGGATGCCGTAAAAGGGGAGGTGATGGAAGAGGACTGCTGTATCGTGGATATCCCGTTTTTAAATATTGAAGTAGATACGAGTAAGTGGAATTTGGGGCTTTCCGCAGCCGTGCTCGGAACGGTAGACGGATTCAATGTTTGTTCTATCGGTGCTCTTATCTTAATACTTTCCATTGTCCTTGCTTTTGATTCAAAAAAGAAGATATTTTTCTTTGGAGGTCTCTTTATCTTTACTGCTGTAGCTGTTTACGGAGTATTGGTCTTTCTTTGGGGTTGGCTTATGGAAAT
>CAYSXL010000017.1:0-10730 GCA_964435025.1 uncultured Candidatus Saccharibacteria bacterium
GTAAATAGTGTTTGATTAATTGAAATTTGAGAATTGGGATTTGTTTGTTTCTTGTCTCTTGTATCTTGTTTCTTGTCTCTTGTAGCTTGTTTGTATCTTGTATCTTGTTTCTTGTCTCTTGTATCTTGTTTCTTGTCTCTTGTTTGTTTCTTGTATCTTGTTTCTTGTTTCTTGTTTGTTTCTTGTCTCTTGTCTCTCTTGCTTTTTGACACGGGGTCTGTTTTTTGGTATTATGAAAGAAGTTACAAACAATTAATGTTGGAGTCGAAGCCTATAAAACCTATGTCCGAAATCGAAACCCATATTCTTACTGTCGTCAAATCAAAAAACAATTTAACTCTAAATGGAGATTATTTAGAAATTCTCGGTTACTCTAAGAAAACGGGTAAATAGTCTTACTATAAATACGGACGGAGGTTTTGTGGGGCGTAAAGCTACCAAGCGTTTTGAATATGGAGGAAATAATTTTACTTTTAACGGGTACGGCAGCCCTTTTTGCCGGTGCCGCCTTGGGTTATTTTGCAAGGCAGTCGATTGCAAAGAGAGACCACAGAGCATTAGAGACAAAGGTACAAAAAAGAATAGATAGCGCAAGAAAAAGCAGCAAGGAAATTATAGTTAAAGCGAAGAAAAAGGCGGCGGAGATGGTGGAAGAAGCGAGGAAAGAAACAGAGGAGAAGACGGATGAGCTTTTTAAGAGAGAAAAGTTTCTCTTAAAGAGAGAAAATACACTTGACCAAAAGGTTACTGCTCACGAGAAAAGAGAAAAGGTCTTCAACCAAAAGATTAAGCGTTTGCGCGAGTTGAAAGCTGAGGTGGATGAAATGCAAAAAAAAGCGGAGGAAGAGCTTACGAAGATTTCCGGATTCTCCAAGGAGGAAGCTAAACAAGAGCTCTATAAGGCGATGGAGAAAGAGCATGAAGCGGACATTTTGGAAAGAATAAATAAACTTGAAAGAGAGGGCGAGGACAGGTATCTCGTGAGGGCAAAAGAAATACTTTCTTCCGTTATACAAAAATATTCTTCGTCGCAAGTTCAAGATCTTACTACCACCAATGTAGGCCTTCCCGATGATGATATTAAAGGAAGAATCATAGGGAAGGAGGGAAGAAACATAAAAACATTGGAAAAACTCACAGGAGCGGAAGTGGTGGTTGACGATACTCCCGGAACGGTTATTATTTCCAGCTTTGATCCCGTAAGAAGGCAAATTGCAAAGATTGCTCTCGAAAAACTTATTTTTGACGGGAGGATACAGCCTGCGCGAATCGAAGAAATGGTGGAAAAAGCCGAAGAGGAAGTATCGGAACAAATTAAAAAAGCCGGTGAAGGAGCCGTGTACGAGACCGGAATCATAGATCTCGATCCCAAAATAGTAAGTTTATTGGGAAGACTGCACTTTAGATCCAGTTACGGGCAAAACGTCTTAAGTCATTCTTTGGAAGTCAGTTTTATGGCGGAAGCGCTTGCTGAGGAGATTGGGGTGGATGCTTCTGTCTGCAAAAAGGCGGGATTATTGCATGATGTAGGAAAGGCTCTTGATCACCAGGTAGAAGGGTCTCACGTTGATATAGGGGTGAGGATATTGCAGAAGTTTGAAGTGGAGGAGGAAGTGATAAAAGCGATGAGAGCTCATCACGAGGAATATCCTTACGAAACCATAGAATCGGTTCTTGTTCAAACAGCGGATGCTATTTCCGGAGGAAGACCGGGAGCAAGAAAAGATACTTTGGAAAATTATTTAAAGAGACTGGGAGAGCTTGAGGATACTGCCAATTCTTTTGAAGGAGTAGAGAAATCTTACGCGATACAGGCAGGGAGAGAGATAAGAGTATTTGTGAGGCCGGAAGAAATAAATGACCTGGACTCTAAAAAGATGGCTCGAGAAATTGCAAGTAAAATACAGTCGGAACTGAAATACCCCGGAGAAATAAAAGTAACTCTTATAAGGGAAACCAGAATAACCGAGTACGCAAAATAGTAAATTTTATTGATTAGTAATAAAAAAAACACGCAAGAAAATTGCGTGTTTTTATTATGTGTGGAGCGAGAGACGGGGGTCGAACCCGCAACCTTTTGCTTGGAAGGCAAATGCTCTAGCCAGTTGAGCTACTCTCGCGCGACTGGCAGGATTATACAAAATAAACCTCCTAATTTCAAGGACAAAACCGTTGTTCACCCTTCGGGTGTACAGCGGGCATCATTGTCATTTTTCTGTCGGGGCGCCGAGATTCGAACTCGAACTAAATCCTCCCAAAGGACTCGTGCTACCATTACACCACGCCCCGTATAGCTCCCTTTGGTGATTATATGGGGTTACACCCGTATGCCAAAAGGATAATATCACATTTCACGGACAAAAAAAAGTATGATAAGATAAAACAATGAAAAAGAAACTCCTTCTTCTCGATGCAAACTCTATTGTTCACCGCGCTTTTCATGCTCTTCCTCCTCTTGTAGATAAGGAGGGAAGTCAGAGCGGAGCGGTGTACGGATCGCTTCTTGCTTTTTTTAGTATAATTTCCGAAATCAAACCTCATTATGTAGTGGCGGTCTTTGATTCTCCCGGGAAGACTTTCCGTCACAAGGAATACAAAGAATATAAAGCACACCGACCAAAAGCTCCCGAGGAACTGGTTTCACAAATAAAAAGAATGCCGGATGTATTTCGTGGGATGGGAGTTTCCGTCTTGGCAAAAGAAGGACTGGAAGCGGATGATATTATAGGGATTTTATCCACAAATGCGTCTTCTCGGATTGAGACGGTAATTGCAAGTGGTGATCGTGATGTTTTGCAACTTGTCAACGAAAAAACAAAAGTATATAATCTTAAGAGAGGAGTAAAAGATGGTGTGTTATATGGCAAAGAAGAGGTAGAAAAACGCTATGAGGGTCTTCCGCCTGAAAAAATTACGGACATAAAGGCACTGGAGGGAGATTCCTCCGACAACATACCGGGTGTTAGCGGTATTGGTGAAAAGACGGCAATAAAAATAATCAAAGAGTACGGGAGTATAGAAGATTTATATAATGCACTGGAAAAGGGGGAAGGGAGCGCTCTTTCCGATCGTCAGCGGGAAATTTTGGAAGAGGAGAAAGAAAAAGCTTTCTTGAGTAAAAGTTTGGCGACGATTAAAAAGAAAGACTCGCTTAAGATTAAATTTTCCGACTTTATTTTTGAACATGACCAAAGAAAGATAGGGAAGCTTCTAAAGGATATCGGGTTTTCTGCTTTGGCCGAAAGGTTTACGGGAGAGAAAAAGAAAAATCTAAAATTAAAATTATAAGACCTAAAAAATGTATTACGAGACAAACAAAGAAGAAATGCAGGCCATGATGAATATGCCCGGTGAGATACGGGGAAGCACTTTCGATACGGATAAGAAATTCATATTAAAAAAAGGTGGAAAGAAAAAGCTTGGCGAAGTAGAGGGAGAAACGAGTGAAATGGGGCATGCTCTTTACTATAACAAGACAAAAAGCAAGGAGTTTTATCCGTGGGGAGAGAAAGTACTTTCTTTGCTTGCAATAAGCAGGGTTTTCAATATGGATAAAGGAAAAGTAAAAGAGATAGGAAATTTTGCTCTTCAAACATCATTTTTGGGAAAACTTTTCACAAGATATCTTCTTAGTACAAAGAATACTTTTGAAAGGGAGGCAAAGATATGGAGGAAAAGCAGTACGGTCGGAAGACTTGAGGTGGTAAGCGTGGACGAGAAACAAAAGACGGTCACTATTCGGCTTTATAATGTAAATTTTCATCCTATAGTTTGTGATTATCTCGAAGGATATTTTAAAGCGGTCGGCCAAATGAAGAAAGGAGAGGTGGCAACTTGCGAAGAAACAAGGTGTTACTTCAAAGGCGAAGATACTTTCCACGAATTTTTATTAACATGGTAATTTTTTTAAAATGGCTTACGAAATAACAAAAGAGGAAATAGAGAAAGTGGAAAAATTGGAGGGCGAGGTTCGCGGAGCGGTATTTAAAACCGATCAGAATTTTATTCTTAAGAATTTCGGGGAGAGTGGAATAGAAAAAGTAGAAAAAAAACTTGATGAGATAGGGCACTCTTTCAGTTATAACGAGGTGAAAAAGATGGAATTTTACCCAATCAAAATGAGAGTTTTTTCCCTCCTTGCCATAAGCAGTGCATTGGATCTCGATAAAGAAGGAATAAAAAAAATGGGAAAAAACGCTCCCCACGCATCTTTTCTGATAAAAGTTTTCACAAAATATTTTATGTCCGTTGAGGCAACACTAAAAAAGGTGGGAGAGATATGGGAAAGGCATTTCACGACAGGGAGAGTGGAACCTGTTGAAGTAAAAGAAGATGAAGGCTATGCGGTCTTTAGATTATACAAAGGAGATTTTCATCCGATTTTTTGCACTTACCTTTCCGGGTATCTTACTGCCATTATCGGGATGGTAGTGGGAGCTGATGTCGAGGGAAAGGAAACGCAGTGCGGTTTTAATGGGGATAATTATCACGAGTTCTATATGACATGGAAATAATTATAAATTAATACCACGCAAGTGGAAAATAATCATGCCACACGAAATAACAGACGAAGAAATAAGCGAAGTACTTAACGCGGAAGGTGAGGTCCGCGGGGTAGTCTTTAAAACGGATCACCGCTTTTTATTGGATAAAGGGGGAGAGGAGACGGTGAAAAAAGTAGAAGAGGAACTGGAAAGGATGAACTGTCCCTTTAATTATGGTGAAGAAGCGGACAACATGAGCTTTTATCCTATCGGTGTGCGAGTACTTTCTATTGTTGCAATAGGGAGAGCACTAAATCTTGATAGAGAAGGGGTAAAAGAAATGGGCGAAAACGCTCCCAAATTCTCCTTGATGATAAAGTTTTTTATGAGATATTTTCTTTCGGGAGAGAAGATTTTCGAAAAAGCGGGAGAGATGTGGGAGAAACATTATTCCGTGGGAAAGTTGGAAGCGGTAGAGCTAAACAACGAAGAAAAATACATGACGGCTCGTCTTTATGATATAAACCTTCATCCCATTTTTTGTGATTATCTTACCGGTTATTTTGTTTCCATCTTAAAAATGGGCATAGGGAGTGATATAATCGCGGAAGAAAGAACCTGTATCCATAAAGGTGGGGATTATCACGAGTTTATATTCAGATGGTAGAGGAAAAGCAGGAGAAAAAAATAAAAACATTGCAAGAGGATGTATCTATGCTCGAGAGCTATGTGCAGGATCTTTTTGCTTTTACTCCTCTTCCCCTTTGTTTTGTAAACCCTAAAGGGATGGTCTTGGAAGTTAACCCCGCTTTTATCAAGGCGACGGGATATAACGAGTATGATATTGTCGGTGAGAGCTTGTTTAAAATTATGGAAGAAAAGGATGTGCGGGAAATTTTAAGACAGGCTACGGAGGAAAAAGTGGTAGAGGAACAAGAAACGGTAATTAAGACTAAAGAGGAAAAGGAGATTCCTGCTACAGTATTTGCGAAAAGCAGAAGAATAGAAGGAGAGGGGGTCAACGGGATATTCTTTTCGTTTTTCAATCTCACCGATATTAAAAGGAAGGAAGAGGAAATAAAAAAAAGAAAAGAAGAATTGGAAGAAAAAGTGGAAGAAATGGAAAAAATCAACCGCCTTACTATCGGAAGAGAAGTAAAGATGGCAGAACTAAAAGATAAAATAAAAAGGCTCAAAGAAGAGATTCGGGAACATAAGAAAAAACAAAACGAATGAGTGAAAAAGAAGAATTAAATAAAGAAACAACGGGAGAATTAGAAGATCTCCGGCACTATATAGAGGATTTCACCTCTTTTCTTCCCCTGCCTTTTTGCGTAGTCAATACGCTGGATTATATTCTTGATAGCAACAATGCTTTTCAGGATATTACAGGCTACGAGAAGATGGAACTCATCGGAAATAACATAAATTTTCTTTTTAAAAACAAAGGGAAAATAGAAAGCTTTATAAGTAAAGTTGCCGGGAAAAAGACCGCGATAGAAGAGGAGATGGTTCTTGTGACCAAAGAAAAGAGAGAGGTTCCCGTAAAAGTATCGGCGCATGCAAGGCGGGACAAAGATGATAATTTTTTAGGGTATTTTCTCACAATCGGTGATATTACCGAATCAAAAAGATTCGAAGAAGAGTTGGAAAGAAAAATAAAAGAACGAACGGAAGAGCTGGAAAAAGCTAAGGCAAAATTGGAGGAATCGGAAGCGATATTGGAGATAAAGATTGCGGCAAGGACAAGAGAACTGGAAGAGCTTAACGAGAAACTTGAGGAAAAAGTAAAAAAGAGAACCAAAGAAGCGGAAAAGAAGGCGGAGGAACTTCAAAAAAAGGCGGAGGAAATGAAAAAAACGCAGACGGCTCTTCTTAATTTGGCGGAGGATACCGATAGCGCCTCTAAAAATGCGGAGAAGGAAAAAGAAAAGACGGTGGCTATTATTAATAAATTTGTTGACGGGCTCTTCTTTTTTGATACCGGAAAAAGACTTTCTCTTGCCAACCCAAAAGCAGAAGAAATGTTTGACATAAAAGCTCGGGATCTTTCCGGAAGATCCGTCAAGGAATTAAAAACATTTCCTACCCTCAAGCCGTTATTTAATCTTATCGGAGAAGACATGAAAGAAGTCTTCCGTGAAGAGCTTCACCCGGACAATGAGAGCGAAACATTTTTTGAAGTTACGACCATACCCGTTAAACATAAAGGAGAAGATATAGGAACGCTTATTAATATACACGACATTACAAGAGAAAAAAGTATAGAAAAAATAAAAAGTGAATTTGTTTCCGTTGCCGCGCATCAGCTCAGAACTCCTCTTGCGGGAATAAAATGGACACTACAAACCATTTTGGAAGAAGAAGAGGATGCCGATGTTCCCGAAGAAATAATGGACTTTATTCGTAAAGCGTACGAGGCAAATACACGGATGGTAAATCTGGTGAATGATCTCCTCAATGTGACCCGTATTGAAGAAGGTAGGTATGTTTACGAACCCAAAGAAGCCGATCTTATGGAAATAGTGAATTCTCTCGTAGGCACTTATAAGGAAAAGATAGAACAGCAGGGACTCAAATTCGAATTAAAAGAGCCTGAGGAGGAGCTTCCACAAGTTAAGGTGGACAAGGAAAAGATAGGGGTGGTGATACAAAATTTCTTGGAAAATGCCATGAAATACACTAAAGAGGGGGAAATAATCCTTAAGGTGGAAAAGGTAAAAGAAGGGGCTAAGGTAGCCGTAAAGGATACCGGTGTGGGGATACCCGATGACCAACAAAAAAGGATGTTCAATAAATTCTTTCGGGCCGCAAACGTACAACGCATGGATACGGAAGGTTCGGGGCTGGGACTTTTTATATCTAAAAATATAATAGAGGCCCATGAGGGAAAGGTAGGGTTTACCTCGAAATTCGGAGAAGGAAGTGTGTTTTATTTCACTCTTCCGGCGGCCCAAAAGGAAGTGGAAAGCTTTTTTGAGGAGTTTTAGGTTTTATCGGTATAGAATGTTTTCGGTTTTGGCGACTTGTTTAAAATATAGTTGACATTATTCCTAAATGTGAATAGAATGAAAAAAGGTTGAAAAATAATCATATTATTGTAGTAAAATGAAAAAAATTATTATAGTGGAAGACGAAGAAATTCTTCGCAATCTCTTACAGAGAAAACTTACTGAAGCGGGGTATAATGTTGAGGTTGCCGAAGATGGGGAGGTGGGGTTAAAAATGATAAAAGAAAACAAGCCGGACCTCATTTTGCTTGATATTATTATGCCGAAGATGGGTGGGTTTGAAATGCTTGAAGCCATGAAAAAGGAGGAAGGTCTTTCCGATATACCCGTGGTAGTTGTTTCTAACTCCGGTCAGCCCGTGGAAATTGACCGCGCGCAACAACTCGGGGCAAAAGATTGGCTTGTAAAAACGGAGTTTAATCCACAGGAAGTAATTGATAAAGTGGTTAATCAAATTGGTGAGGGAGAAAAAGCAGCGGAAGAGGCCGCGGCGGAAGAAAATCATTAATGCAATAAATTAATATTTAGACATGACCAAAATATTAGTTGTCGAAGATGATAAGTTTCTTCGCGAAATGATTTCGCGAAAACTGGATAAAGAGGGTTACGAAGTAGCCCAAGCGGTTGATGGAGAGAAAGGAGAAAACAAGATTAAAGAAGAAAAGCCTGATATCATTCTTCTTGACCTTATCCTGCCCGGAATTGACGGGTTTGAAGTTTTGGAGAGGATAAAAAAGGATCCGGAAGTAGCTGATATCCCGGTTATTATTCTTTCTAATTTGGGCCAAAAGAGCGAAGTGGAAAGAGGTCTTAATCTTGGCGCTATAGACTTTTTGATTAAAGCGCACTTTACTCCTGCCGAAATCGTGAAAAAAATCAGAGAAACTATCTAAATCGCATATACAAATAAAAAGGAATGCCCGAACTGCCGGAGGTAGAAACAGTTATGCTTTCGCTTAAGGAAAAGGTCTTGAATAAGACCTTTGATTTTATTTGGGCGGAAAATAAAAGGAAAAAGCGTTCTTTGGAAAAATTAAAAGGAAAAAAAATAAAGGATGTCCAAAGAAAAGGGAAGGGAATTTTTGTTTTTTTAAGTGGTGAGGAGGTACTTTTTATACATCTTAAAATGACAGGCCATTTGCTTTTGGGAAAGTGGGAGGAAAAGAACGGGTCTTGGGAAAGCGAAGGAGAAATAATGCAGGATCCCAAAAATGGATTTTTACGGGTTATATTTTTCTTTAGAGACGGAAGCCAGCTTGCGCTCTCGGATCCGCGGAAGTTTGCTACGATTTCCCTAATTTCAGAAAAGGAAAAAGAGGAGCGTATTGGAAAGCTTGGACCCGACCCCCTTTTTATCGGGGAGAATGAGTTTGTGAATCTTTTTAAGGGCAAAAAAGGAAGAATAAAACCCCTCCTTATGGAGCAGAAGTTTATTGCGGGAATAGGGAATATTTATGCCTCGGAAATTCTTTTCAAAGCAAAAATAAATCCTTACAGAAAGGTGAGCGCCATAGAAAAGAAAGAATTAACAAAGGTTTTTAAAGAGATGAGAAAAATACTGGAAAAAGCGATAAAGCTCAAAGGAGACAGCACAAGTGACTATCGGCTTTTGGACGGAAAGAAGGGCGGATATCAAAGAGAGCACCTTGTTTATGACAGAGAGAGGCTCAATTGCTTTGTTTGTAAAAATAAGATAAAAAGAGTTAACTTGGGAGGAAGAGGGACATATTACTGTCCCGAATGCCAAAAGTAGGGAATAATTTCTAATGTTTTATGCTCATACTACTTTATGGAAAAGATAACTACCGCTTACACGAAAAAATAAAAGCAGTTATTGAAGGTTATAAAAAAAAGCACAGCAGTGGACTGAATTTGGTTTTTCTTGATAAAAAAAGTTCTTTCAAAGAACTATATGATGAAGAAAGACAAGTTTCAATGTTTGGTGAAAAGCGTTTAATCATAGCACCAAGTGCCTCTTCTTCTGAAAATTTTAAAAAAGAATTTCTCGAGGGCGCGGAAAAAATAGTTTCGTCGGAAAATATTATCCTTTTATACGAAGAGGGGGAAATAAAGAAAAATGACAAGCTGCTTTCATTTTTTCGGGAAAAGGCGGAAGAGAATTCGCAAGAAGTGATGTACCAAGAATTTGAGCCGCTCAGCGAAAAGAAACTTCTTTCTTGGATAAAAAAAGAATTTTCTAAAAGCGGAACGGAAGTAGAAGACGAGGCGACTCGATTAATCGGAAAGATAGGAAGTGAAAATCTTTGGAGGATAAAGAACGAAATAAATAAACTCGCTCTTTATAAGAAGAAAATAACACGGGAGGAAGTGGATCTTTTGGTGGACACGGGGATAGAAACAAATATTTTTAAAACAATAGATGCGTTGGCGCAGCGAGATAAAGAAAAAGCGGCACTTCTACTTTATGATCATCTCCAAAAAGGAGACAATCCTCACTACATATTCTCAATGATAGGATACCAGTTCCGTAATTTGATTATGGTTAGCGATCTTTTGGAAAAAAATTTTTCCTATAAAGAAACGAAAGAGAGGGCAGGACTTCATCCGTACGTTTTCCAAAAAACGCACAACCAGACAAAACATTTTTCCTGCGAAGAGCTGAAGAGGCTCTATGAAAAGCTATTTGAGATGGACCTTAAAACAAAAACAGGACAAATTGATCCTGTTCTCGCGCTTCACTTATTTCTCTTTGAGATGTCTTCCGTATAAATCTAAGCCAGTAATCTGGTGAGTTGTGATTTTTTTCTGGAAGCGGTATTTTTCTTTATCACACCTCTTTTTGCCGCTTTGTCTATAGCCTTATAAGCCTTGGGAAGAATTTTTTTTGCTTCACTTTTCTTATTGGCAAGGGCAAGTTCTTTTACTTCTTTCACCACTTCTTTCATTTTTCTTTTATACACCAAATTAACAGAGTGGTTCTTTTTGCTTTGTTTGAGTCTCTTTTTTGCTGACTTTATAATAGGCATAAGTTTTGTCTTTTAACGGCTTCTTGTATATCATTTTTTCTTTTTTTAGTCAACCGAGTAGTAGAAGTTCGGCAACCCGCCAAAGGAGGGAAAATTTCAGCCGAACTTTCACTACTCGGGAAACTTTGATACAATAGAGGAATAAAAAAAACAAATCTCAAACTTTAATTAACCAATAACCAAATAATTGTTTGAAATTTGTCAAATTGGTTATTGAATATTGTTTGCCTCTTGTTTCTTGTATCTTG
>CAYSXL010000018.1:0-2972 GCA_964435025.1 uncultured Candidatus Saccharibacteria bacterium
GTGGTAGAATGATATAAAGGTACGGACTATAAATAATTAATATCATTTAAAACATGGAAAACAAAAAAATAGGGGAAATTATTCATTATTTTGGTGATATAAAAGTGGCTATTATAAGGCTTTCGGATAATTTAAAGGTAGGTGAAAAGATAAGAGTAGCCGGAGGAGAAAACACCGATTTTACTCAAGAAGTTAAGTCGATAGAGGTTGAACACGAAAAGATTGAGAAAGCGAAAAAAGGCCAGGAAGTAGGAGTTAAACTTAACAAGAAGGCGAGAGAAGGATACGAAGTATATAAGGTGTAACCTTGTAGTAGTTAATGTCTAAAAACGAGTAGCTTCCATGAAAAAACTTTTAATTGCTATAGGAATTTTATTGGCGGTGGTAATTATTGCTGTCGGGGCTTTTATAGTTTTGAGAGAAGAAGATACTCCTCCTGAAGACGAAAGTGTTGACGTAGAACCTCTAAATGGTTGGAACGACCTTGAGAATGACAATGATAGAGAAGAAAGGGATGACAAAGAAAAAGAAAATGGTGACAGAGAAGAAGAACCGAATGATGACGCTGTGGAGAATGGCGAAACTGTTTCCTTGGAAAATGATGCTCCCGAACCCATTATTTATACAGGTGAAGGAGATGATGATTTTGGAATAGAAAAACCGGAAGAGGGGGCGTTTCTGCTTTATATTGAAGGAAACAGTAAAGAAGAGCATTTCAAGGTTACGGGAATACATGCTCTTCCTACTTATTATGGGGGAAAGAGACCAACTCACCTTTTTGTGAATACTTTTCGAGAATATAGCGGCATTGTATTGGATTGGGAGGGGCGGACAAACGAATTGGAAGTTGTGGCAGAAGGGTCCTGGAGAATAGAAGTAAGATCTTTGCAGTCCGCAAAGAAGGTTGAAATTCCGGGAAGTATCGAGGGAGAAGGAGATAACGTACTTCGGATTGAGGGAGAGCCGAGTAGAGCGGATATTACCGGAAATTTAGGAGCAGGGGATGATCCCGAATATTTTGAAGTTATCGCTTATAACACCACTAAAGAAGTCATAGTGGAAACGGATAGTCCTTACGAAGATATGGTAGAAATTTCCCCTGATACTTCTTTATTGGAGATTACTGCTCGGGGAAGTTGGGAAATAGGATTAGAATAGAACAAACCTTACTTATCTTTCACCCGATCTCTTTTGTATTGCGGATTTAATATGCTTTTTAGCAGTGGTGGTTTTAGCGTATTCCGCCCATTTTTGCTTAGGGGTACTATTTTTATTGGTTATTATTTCCACAATATCACCGTTTTTTAGTTCACTGTCCAAGGCGACCATTTTTCCGTTTATCTTTGCCCCACTTGTTTGATTTCCTATTTCCGAGTGTATGGCATAAGCAAAATCAATGGGACTGGAATCGATGGGGAGGTCTATAACATCTCCTCTGGGAGTAAAAACGAAAATTCTTTGTTGAAAGAAATCGTCTTTCATTTCTTCTTCCAATTGCTCTTCGTTTTTCTCTGTAGATTGGTATTCGACAAGCTCTCTTATCCAAGCGGGTATATCATCAAAATTAATTTCAGACTCGGTTTTTCTTTCGCCGAGATGTTTTCCGAAAGGGAGGAGCCGCCTGATCCATAAGAAGTTCGCTAAATTTCCTTTCTTTTGTTTGTTTTCTTTATAGGATACGTGGGATGCAACACCAAATTCGGCTTCTTTGTGCATTTCTCTTGTCTTTATTTGGATTTCTATTACATTTCCGTATCCGGTAAATATTGTTGTGTGTAAGGCCCTATAACCATTGGGCTTAGGAAAGGCTATATAATCTTTTATTCTCCCCGGTAGAGGCCTCCATGTTCCGTGGATTATTCCCAATACTTTATAACACTCGCTAACGTCGGAAAGAACAATTCTTAAAGCGGAAATGTCATATACTTTTTCTATATTCCAATCTTTTCTTAAGAGTTTGTTGTAAAGACTGTAAAGCGTTTTAAGGCGGTAGTCGATATTAAAACTGGTGATTTCGTTTTTTGCCAAAACCTTCCTTACGGACTTTTGAAATTTTTCCAATTTTTTTGCATCTTCACTGGTTTTTTGTTTAAGAAGCTTTTTCGTTTTGTTGTGTGCTTCCTCATAAACAAAGGGGAAAGCCACATCTTCGAGTTCTCTGCTTAATTTCCTTATCCCGAGGCGATAGGCAATGGGTACATATATTTCCAATGTTTCTTTTGCAATTCTTTTCCTTTTATGTTCCGGGATGTATTGCAGTGTTCTCATATTATGCAATCTGTCCGCAAGTTTAATGATAATTACGCGGATATCCTGAGAAACAGCGACAAAAAGCTTTCTCAGGCTTTCGCTATGTCTTTCAGCACCTCTGTATTTCAATTTTCCGAGCTTAGTGACTCCGTTAACGAGGAAAAGAACATCTTCACCGAAAAGTCTTTTTATATCTTCTTCGTCGGCTTGGGCGTCTTCTATGGTGTCATGGAGAAGGCCTGCGCAAATCGTTACGGGGCTCATTTTCAGCTCACCCAAAATTTTGGCTGTTTCGTAAGCATGGACAAAGTATGGCTCACCGGAGAATCTCTCTTGTCCTTCGTGCGCTTTCTTTGAAAAGGAGAAAGCGTCCGACAAAAGTTTTTCGTCTTCTTGAGAAAGGGGACCGATAAGGCTTATTATTTCTTTTTCGCTCTCCATAGTGCTTACAGTTTATTATAGATGGAGAAAATTTCCAAATTATTGTTGACAAAGTTTCTTAAACTGCAAGAATAAAGAAAAGAATATGTGCAAATAAAGAGAAGGTCGACTATTTGCGTTTCCGGAAATTAAAGAAAGTAACTTCGACAAGATGTAACTTGTCGGGACAAAATGGTTACAAAAAAGAAAACAACTACAAAAAAGAAGGCTACTACAAAGAGAAAACCGGTAACAAAGAAAAGAACGACCACAAAGAAGAAAGCCGCTCCTAAAAAGAAAAC
>CAYSXL010000018.1:3072-10563 GCA_964435025.1 uncultured Candidatus Saccharibacteria bacterium
ACGACCACAAAGAAGAAAGCCGCTCCTAAAAAGAAAACGACTAGGAAAAAATAGGAGCACCTTCTTACCCGCCTTTTTTCTTACGATGAGGCGGGTTTTTTATTTTTCCTCCTCTTTTTCTTCAATTGTAAGAGTAACTTCGACGGATGACCGAGCGTCGTTATGTATTCTGTAGGAAGGGGGCAGAGAAATGTTTGTTTCTATAGTAGTAGTTTCTTTTATATCTCCAGCCTCGATTTCTTCCGTTAAAATGTGGGCGATAGGATCTTCTCCTTCGGGAACAAGAATTCTTATTTTGTCCGGATCCACAGAAGTTTCTTTCACATCCACCTCTTCGGGAATGTTCGTGATATCCGCTTCAATTTCTATTTCGTGGGTTTCATACTTTTGGGCTTTTACGGTAACAAAGGAGGGAGTAACATTTATTACAGAGACATTGAAAGGGTGGCTAATATACTCTTCTTCAATAGAAAGTTCCGTGGTACCTGAATCTATCTTCTCTCCGGGAATAGTAATCCTGAGTGCATCGGAAGAAATTCCTCCCAAAACCGTTTGTCCGCGAGCGGAAAGTGTTATTGTAACGGATTCGGGAATAGTATCTTTAATTACCTTCTCTTCGGAAACCCCAGTATAGCTAATGGGAACATTAAAGTCACGTTGTATTATTTCCGCCTGATAAACAATAAGAAACCAAGCAAGTGAGGCAACGAGAACTGCCGATGACTTTTCAACCAATCTTTCCTTAAAAATATTCCCGAGGAAAGAACGTCTCTTTTCCGGGAATTTTTCTTTGTAATGTTGAAGAAGGTGTTTTTCCAATTCCCTGGTATCTTCCAAAGTTTTAATTTTCCCGTTTTTAGTGATAGATATTTCTCCACGCTCTTCGGAGATGACAATGGCAAGTACATCGGCCTTTTCGGATATTCCGATGGCGGCGCTGTGCCTTGTACCTCTCTCTTTTATTTGTTTTAAATTTTGAGATAAGGGAAGGTGAACACCGAATTTTGTTATCCGATCTCTGCTTATTATTACAGCTCCGTCGTGTCCGGGAGACTGAGGGTCGAATATACTCTCAAGTAAGGAAGACGTAATTATTCCGTCTAAAATGTTACCGCCCCTTGTGTGTCTTTCTATAAACTCCTTACCGGGAATGACAATAAGAGCGCCATTTTTCTTGCGTACCAATCCTGATACCGCCTGTACAATAGAAAAAATAGTAGAAGAGTATGCTAAAAATTTTTTCCGTTTCATTCCTCTTCCTCCGGAAGCGGCAAGAAGCTCAAAGGATCTCTTTAATTCGTCCTGAAAAATAACTACGAGAACAATAATAAAAATACTGAAAAAAGACTGCAAAATAAGAGCAGTAATATATAACTGAAACGATCTGGCGAGCACATATATTATACCGAGCATTCCAAGACCGATAAAGGCGGCAAAAGATCTTGTCTGCTTTAAAAAGAGGATAGCGATGTAAGTGAACACTGCGATGATAACAATATCGAGCAGGTCTCCTACATAAAAGCTGGCTCCGATGTCTGTGAGAAAAGAATTAAAGTCCATGTTTTTTTCAATCAGTGATGAAGTTCGTTTTTAATTATATAAGCGATATTTCATTTGTCAAAAAAGGGGTTCTTTGGTAAAATACGCCCGTAATTTAAAATTGCTATCTCATGAAGAAAAAAGATATATTGACCTACTATCATCCTGTTTTGCGCCGGAAAGCGAAGGAGGTAAGTGCGGAAGAAGAAACAGGCGTGCTTATAAAAAAAATGAAAAAGGTGCTAAAGAAAGAAGAGGGGGTCGGTCTCGCCGCTCCCCAGATTGGCGCAGCAAAGAGAGTGGTTATAGTGAACACCGCCGATGAACAGATGGTTGCTTTTCTTAATCCCGTTATAAAAGAAAAAAGTAAAGAAACAACTGTCGTGAAAGAGGGTTGCCTGAGTGTTAGGGGGGTGTGGATTAACGTGGAGCGATCCCGAAAAGTGACCGCGGAATTTTTAACAGAGGAAGGCAAAAAAATGGAGATAGAAGCGGAAGGGATGATGGCGACTATATTACAGCATGAAATAGACCATCTGGAGGGAAAACTGATTATAGACAAGGTAAATTTTTTACAAAAAATAAAAATCCTTGCTTCTTATTACTTCCAAAAGTATGTTAGAGCTCGCTGACTATCTAAGAGAAAGAGGATTTTTGGAGGATAACCTTCTTTATAACGCTTTTTCCGTGATTGATAGAAAAGATTTCGTTTTAGAAGAGCACAGAGAGCGCGTGTATGATGATGTGCCCCTGCCAATCGGATATGGGCAGACTATCTCGCAACCACAAGTTGTAGCGTTCATGTTTGATCTTCTTGAGTTAAGAAAAGATCACGAAGTGCTTGATGTAGGGATTGGATCGGGATGGACAACAGCCCTTTTGGCGGAAACGGCAAAAGAAGGAAGAGTGACGGGAATTGAAAAAATTCCTGAAATTTATGAATTTGCCGTGAGAAATCTACAAAAATACAGTTTTCTTCAAAAAGGGAGAGTGGAAGTTTTTTTGGGAGATGGAAAGGAGGGTAAAAAAGAAAAAGCCCCCTTTGATAGAATACTTGTTTCCGCTGCCGATACCGGGTTTGAATTACCTTCGAAAATAAAGGGTCAGATAAAAGAAGGCGGGAGGGTGGTCATACCGATAAAGTCTTCTATTTTTGTTTTTATTAAGAGGGGAGATGTTTTCGAAAAGAGCGAGTATCCGGGCTTCTCTTTCGTTCCCTTGGTTTAAAGATTTATGAAAAAAATATTGTTTAAAATCTTCGTAATACTGTTTGCGCTTATTTTGTTCCTGCTTTTCTTTTGTTATCAAGGCGTCTATACCGAGAAAGACCCTCAAGGAGAAGATGTAGTTTTTGTAGTGGAGAAGGGAGATGGTGTCTTTGATATTGCCGGCAATTTGGAGGAAAGAGGGATTATAAAAAAGGAACAATTTTTTGTACTTTATACGGTTTTTTCCGGAAAAGAGAAAGATCTTAAAGCGGGCAGCTATTTGTTGTCCTCATCAATGAATGTAGCGGAAATAGTGGGGGAAATGTTTCTCGGAAGTGAAAATAAAGTTACGATTATAGAAGGGTGGAATTTGAGAGATATTGCCGGTTACTTAAAGCAGGAAGGGTTTGGGGATGCGGAAGAATTCTATAGTTTGGCAGGCGAGCCTCCTTTTTTCGAAGACGGGAAATTAAGGAATAAAAAAGAGGGGAAAATGGAGTGGGAGATAGCCTTCTTAGAGAAGATACCTGACATAGAAACGGCTGAAGGTTTTCTTTTTCCGGATACCTATTATATTTCTCCCGGTACTCCCGTAGAAAATGTTCTGGAAGCGATGCTTCTAAATTTTGAAAGGAAAGTGGTTCGTGGAATGAAAAAAGAAATAACAGGGAGTGACATGTCCCTCTTTGAGATAATAACTCTTGCCTCCTTACTAGAGAGAGAGGTTAGAGATTTTGAGGAAAAACGTATTATCGCGGGAATAATCAAAGAGAGGCTGGAGAAAGGTATGCGATTACAGATAGATGCCACTATAACTTATCTTACGGGAAGGCGGTCGGTGAATATACCAATAGAGGAAACGAGGATAAATTCCCCGTACAATACTTATGTTTATACCGGATTTCCCAAGGGGCCTATATGTAGTCCGAGTATTGAAAGCATAGAAGCGGCGCTCTCTCCCAAAGAAAGTGAATATCTTTATTATTTATCAAAAAGAAACGGAGAAACCGTTTTCAGCAGAACTCATAGTGAACACATTGAAGCGAAAAAAAAGTATTTAAGGTAGTAATACTTTATGAAAAAATTAGCGATTATCGTTGCATCCAAAGATTTTCGTGACGAGGAATACTTTATTCCGCAAGCCATTTTCAAAAAGGAAGGGCTTCCTTTTAAAATTTTTAGTGATAAAAAAGGAGTTATTATTGGAGTTTATGGAGGAGAAGGGTTCGCCGGGGAAGAAATAGAGAAGTTAAACGTTGAAGACTTCTCGGGAGTTGTTTTCGTAGGGGGACCGGGAGCAGCGAAACTTCTTGACAATGAAAAGAGTTATAAGATAGCAAAAGAGGCATTTAAAAAGAACGTTTTATTGGCTGCCATTTGCATTAGTCCTACTATTTTGGCTAAAGCGGGAGTCTTGGAGGGGAAAGGGGCGACGGTATGGAATTCTTCTATGGAAAGAGAGCCTATTAAGATACTTAAAAAGTTTGGGACACGCTATGAAAATAAAGATGTAGTTGTCGACGAAAGAATTATTACTGCAAACGGACCCGAGTCGGCCGAGAAGTTTGCAAAGGAAATAGTAAAAGGAATCCGGGGAAAAGATTTGACAAAGAAACAAAAATAGATATAATTAGCACACATTCGTCCGCAGACAGTGGGTTTGCCGCATAAAGGCAATTAAAAGTCCCGCCGAGGAGAAGTGGTTTTGTCTGCGATTAATGCAGATTTTTTTGTGTTTATATATTATGACTACAATAAATAAAGAAAAGAAAAAAGAAATAGTGAAAGGTCTTCGCGAGAATATTGCAAAGCAAAAGGGAATCTTTTTTATTAATTTTAAAGGAGTTACAGGTGAGACTGCAAGAGATTTAAGAAAAAAGATTCGCGACAATGGAGGAAGTCTGGTGGTCGCAAGAAAAACTCTGGCAAAGATAGCCTTTGAGAAGGAGGACATTGACTATAATCCGCTTCTTCTTGAAGGAGAGGTGGGGCTGGTATTTGGGTTTGAGGATGGAGTTAAAGTGGCTAAAATTCTGGGAAAGATGGATAAGGAAGAAGTTGTTTCTCTCCTTGGAGGTATTTATGAAGGAAGTGTACTTACTTCGGAAGAGGCAAAAACCATAGCCAATCTTCCTTCAAGAGAAGAGTTACTTTCGAAATTATTTTCTGTGATGACCGCACCATCAAGAAATTTCTTGCATGCATTAGAAGGAAATACAAAAGGTCTTTTATACGTGTTAAAAAGTATACAATAATTAATAAATAACCGATGGCCGATAACCGGTGATGTTATCACAAGGTTAGAGGCTGATTAATTCTTATGGCTGAAGAAGAAAAAAAGAAAGAAACCGCCAATACTCCTAAGAAGGATACGGCGGAAAACAAAGAAGAGGGAGAAGAAGTAGAAGTTCCAAAAAAGTTTGAGGAACTTGTTAAGAGTATTGAAAATCTTTCTGTCTTGGAGTTGGCGGAACTCGTAAAAATTCTGGAAAAGAAATTCGGTGTTTCCGCTGCCGCGCCTGTTGCTGTTGCGCCTGCTGCCAGAGGAGCTACCGAGGAAGCTGCTGAAGAGTCCGAGGAAAAGAATGAATATACCGTTACCCTTAAGGGTGCGGGTGATAACAAAATAGAGGTTATCAAGGCGGTAAGAACAATTACGGAGAAAGGGCTCAAAGAGGCAAAGGAATTAGTGGATGCCTCCGGTGAAGAGCCGCAAGTTCTTAAAGAAGGTGTTCCGGCAGAAGAGGCGAAAGAAATAGAAAAAACCCTCAAAGATGCCGGGGCTTTAGTGGAACTAAAGTAGAAAAAATTTAGAGCTCAAGAAGATGTACCTTCCGGTTAACCAGAAGGTACATTTTTTTTCCATCGGGTGTGACGGTAATGTCTTTTATTCCCTTAAGGATATCTCCGGAAAACTGTTTAATATTTTTTTCGTTTTTCTCGACAACAATTACCCTATTTTTTCCGGGATCAAGAATAAAAAGAGGGGAGTCGGGAGAAACGGAATATATTTTTTTTGCTCCTTTTAGTGACGGGAATATAAAGGGAGAGAAGGTTTCTTCTAATTTTCCCGTATAGTATCTGTGTATTTTTCCTTCTCGAGTAAGAACAAATATTGATCTATCTATAGCCATAGACAAGCCTCCTTCCGCTCTCTTACTATCTTCTTTTATCCATTTTGAAGGGGTTTTATTGTCGTAACGAAATATGTTTCCTTGGTCGTCCAATAAATAAGGGTTACCAAAGAAGGAAGAAAGAGAAACAAATTCATTTCGGGGTTCTAAAAGCTCTATTTGAGTTTGTGAGATTTGCTCTTCTTCCATGTAGGTTATTGTGTTTGGAACGGAGAAAAAAATGAGGTTGTTTCCGGAAAAAGAAGCGTAATCCACACCTTGCTTTATCGGAAGCGTATGAGAGAATTCTTCTCCGGTCTCAATACTTAGAACACTTAGTTTCGGGGAATCGGATGAAAATAAATACAGAGATTCATTTGCAAAAATGATTCTTTCAGGGGTTATTTTTTTCACACTTCCAATAAGCTCGGTTTCGGTTATCTCCTCTGAGAAAGAAAAAGAATTCAGCTTTTCTTTCAGGGAAAAATAAAATTCTTCTGTTTCTTGTGTGAATACAATATCTTCTTCTTTTAATGCTTTGAGTTCAAAAAAAGCTTTCTCTAACATGAAAAGATCGTTTTTCTCTTGTGCGGTGAGAGCATTTTCTTTTATATTCTGAATTACTTCTTCATTTTTTCCCAAACGAACACTTCTTTCTACCCCTATGGTTAGAACACCGATAATTACTACACCAAACAGAAGGAGGGGAAGTAAAAGGGATTTTTTCCTGATTTTTGCGGGGATAGCCGTCTTTAAGGAAGATAACTTCAATTCGGGACCGGGTAATCTTTTTGGGGAAAGATTAAGTTTCGGAAATTTAAGTTTGGAGAAGGGGGATAAGGCTCGCCAAAAGACTTCTTTGAAAGAAAACCTCTTTTTTCTTTCTCCGGAAATTAATTTTTTCCCTCCTTCCTTTAAGCTGATCGAATGGTCTATGATAAGCGAAACGCCGGAGGTTTGCGGAAATTTTTCTTTTTGAGTGGAAGCGATGCTTTCACTTATTTTTTCGCTTAAAGGTTCTTTGGATATTTCTTCAAGTATTTTTCCTTTCACAAAAAACCGATATACTTCCGGAGTAAGAACGACTAATTTATCGTTCTTTTTCATTTTTCCGGAGATCATATTCTGGAACAGTCCGGAAGGAGAATCTTCTAATTCCTTACTGACATCTTTTGTTTTACCGTTATTTAAGAGAAGAAGCTTCATTTCTCCGGACTTTCCCATATAAAGAGAAAAATTTTTTGAAGAAAAGAGGGCAATATTTATCTTTCCCGAATAATCTTTTTCCCTTATAAAACCGTTTACTCTTTTTAGAGTTTTTTTCAGTGCCCTTTCGGGAGGTAGAGATGTGTCTTTATAATAAACTTCTTTTGCTAAATGGAAAATATTTTGTAGCAAAGGGGCATCTTTCTTTTCGGCATCGGGAAGCTCTCCAACCATGTAGAGTCTCCCAATCTTACGTTCGTAAACGTTTTTTGGTTTGTAATGGAAGCTCTCCGAAACTTTGGTCTCTTCTTTGGGATTAAAGTAAAGCTCAAAAACCTGCATTACATAAATTATAGTAATTTTATTTAAAACAGGCAAATCACCCTCCTGACAATAAGAGGGGAAAGAGATAAAAGTAAAGAACA
>CAYSXL010000019.1:0-4253 GCA_964435025.1 uncultured Candidatus Saccharibacteria bacterium
GCTTCTCACTATCTCGTTTTTCCCCTCTTCCAATAGATTTATCTTTTTTTTATAAGAACTCTTTTTTGATGACCACTGCCCGTACTTTCCGTAGTAATATCATCTCTTTCCGCTAACGTTATATGAATAATTCTTCTCTCGAAAGGAGACATGGGGGGAAATTTTTTTTCGACTCCTGTGAGTGAAACCTCATCACCCGCTTCCTTCGCAAGTTCTTTTAGGTAGTCCGTCTTCCTCTTCTTGTAATCATTGATATCCAAACTAACAAAAAGAGCGTGGTCGGTCTTTCTTCTTGTGATTGCCTTAAGGAGGCGCTCTATTTCGGCAAGAGTTTGACCTTTTTCACCAATCAGGACTTGAGGGTCTTTCATCTTAACCTTAATATGGAGAGAGTTTTCCTCTTCTAAAAAGAAATCGACCCTTATATCAGGATCTATTAAGAGAAAAAGATTTCTAATTGTTTTCTTTATTTCCTCCATTTTCGTCACTTTTATCTTTTTTTACAATATACTGCTGAAAAACCGAAAAAGCAACCGTTATTATCCAATAAAGCCCTACTACCGAAGGAAGGGTTAGTAGTATCACGAAGGTGAAGCCGGGGAGAAAGTAAATCATGTGGGTTTGTATTGCTTTTGCCGTGTCTTCTTTCTCTCCTTCCTTTTTCTTGGAGCTTACCATTTTCATTTGTAAATATTGGCCGCCGGCGGCTAAGACGGCAAAAACAATATTTGGAGAAGACAGATCAACAGCTCCGAGAAAATTGTAATTTATAATTTCCGGGGCAGCGACAAAGTCGTATAAATGCTTCATTTCTTCGCTTTCCAGCCCCCTTCTAAATATTTGAAAAAGAGAAACGAGAATAGGGAGCTGAATAAACAGAGGTAACATACCGGAAAAGGGATTAACTCCCTTCTCCTTGTAAAGGGCCATTATTTTTTTCGATTGCTGCTCTTTGTCGTTCTTGTATTTTTCTTGTATCTTCTTTACTTCCGGCTGAATGGACTCCATCTCTTTTTGGGATTTTGCAGCCTTGAGCCCCAATGGGTAGAGGACCAGTTTTATAAGGACGGTAATCAGGATAACCGCAATGCCCAGATCAGCGAAAGGAACGGCGTTATAAAGAAATATAAGTAGGTTAAAAAGAGGTTGGTAAATTAAGGTGTAGAAAAAACTTGCCATATTGACGTACTTAAAATTAGATTAACTTTTGTTTTTCCAAAAGCTCCTTTATTTCTTCTTTTACTCGGGTAAGCTTTATATTTTCTTGTCCTCTTATTACAAAAATCATATCGGAGCCCTCTTTTATTAAAGGCAAAAGAGACCTTACCGCCTCTCTGAAAACCCTTTTTATTCTATTTCTTTTGCTTGCCTTTTTTTCGAATTTCGCCGGCACTACGAAGGCGAAACGGGGAAAAAAGAAACTATTCCGCTTTACTTTTATAAAATAAAAACTCCCCTTTACAGATCTTCCCCTTTGAAAGACTTCCTCAAATTCTTTCTTCTTTCTTATTCTATATTCCGGAGGAAGCATAAAGCTTAGGCGGAAATATTTTTCCGCCCCTTTCTCATTCTTCTTTTCAAAATATTTTTCCCTCCTTTTGTTTTTTTTCTCACGAGAAAACCGTGAGTTTTTTTTCTTTTTCTGTTTTTGAGTGTTCCGGAGTAAGACATGGTTTCATCTTTAATGGTTTAATGACCCGTAAATTCTACTCTATATTGATGGAAAAGTCAATTTTAAAATTATATTACGGGTCGCTCTATTTTTTTGTTATAGTGCCTCGGGAGGGAGTCGAACCCCCAACCTGCGGTTCCGAAGACCGACGCTCTATCCAGTTGAGCTACCGAGGCTCTCTGCTCGCCTTTCGGCGAGAAATGCCAAATGACAAAATCCAAAGGACAAATTGGAAGGAACCGTTTGCCCTGTACCGTGCTTTGCTCTGGTACCGGGCTTTTTTTGATTGTAGAACACAATGTTCTCTGTTGCAATGGCAGTAAATCTTTTCTATAATGGGAGAATGAATAAAGCTATTTTATGCATTGCAATAGTTGCTTTGTTTTTTGTGTTTCCGGCGGTTTCTTTTTCTCAGACGGAAGTTATTTATCCCAGTATTCCCGGTATCGAAACACCACAGGAAATTGCTGATGATGGAGGTCTTGAAGAAGATGTTTTGCCTCTTTTTATGGCCTACCTATTCAGGTTGCTTATTATAGCGTCTCTTCTTACGACTCTCGGAGTTGTTATCTACGGGGGTGTTCTCCATGTCTTTTCCGGTGGCGACCCCGAAAAAAGAAAAGAAGCGAAGAGGTGGATAGTCAGCGCATTTCAGGGAGCATTCATTGTTCTTGTTTCTCACACGCTCTTATATGCTATCGACTCGAGTTTTGTTATTTTTGAGGCAAGAAAGGTTGAGGATGCGAGAAGAATAGACAAGGTTGATTTGGAGTGGACCATAAAAAACGTTTATTTTCAAATACCGTTGGGACTTATAGCTGAAAGTGCCGGTGTTAACGAGAACGCAAGGGATAAAATTTACGATGTTCTTGATGCTACCGATGAGGCGGAAAGACAGGCTGATGCCATAGTGGCGGGAGGTTTTCAATTACTGGAAATAATAGAAGAGTGTCCGGAAGGAATGGAATGTGATTGTCACGAACCTTTTTTCTACCCTTATCCCATTCCCTATCTTCCCCATATGCCCCATCCAAGGCCTCAAGGAGGGCTTATAGCGCCATATGATCTTGACAGGTCATTTTCCATGGAGAGACCATCGGGACTGCAACAGTCAATATTGGTAAGTGCCTTAAGAAGAGTGGAAAGAGAAATGGAAAAGATGGAAGAAGGTGAATTTAAAAAAGAATTGGAAAGCATAGTCGCGAGGTTAAAAGGATTGGCTGATGCGCGAGCAACAACGGAACAATTCAGAAGAGAGAGGGAAAAAGTGGAAGGCTTTTTATCCAAATGGAACGGTAAAATTCAGAATTTTGGCATAGAAAAAAGAAAGGCTCTCAAGGCGCTACTCCATGCCCTTCCCAAGGCTCACAAAGGATACGACGACACCACCTATTACGCCCAATTTGATCCCCGGTGGGGGGACATGCTTTACGGAACCCGCACTTTTGCTCGTTCGGCGTGTTACGGGGCGTCAGTAGCTATGGTGGTGGATACTTTACTCGGGGAGACGGTAACTCCTGTTGATATCCGCAACATTTCCCGCCCCTTTATTTTAAACGGGAGTGTTCACGGTATAGTTCCGAATGCGGCAAATTACTACGGGCTGTCGTATCAAAAACTGGATACGATGGAACAAGTCTTGGCGACGCTCGACAGAGGGCGTATGGTCATTATGACGGGAGGCGGGATGCCTCACAACATGTCGCGTGCGGGAGGGCACGCCTATGTACTTACGGGGATTGATAGAGAGAAAGGGGTGGTCTACAGAAGTGACCCGGGTCACGCGTATTTACGTACTTTGCCGATTCATGAAATAAAAAGAAGCAACGCCGATTTTGCGCATACTATTTACGGAGGTGGTGGCTCACAAGAAGATGAAGGATTCTTCGCTTCTGTCTTAAATAACCTCTTCGGGAGAGAATTTTCCGCGCAAGGAGAAAAAGTCCTTTCTTTTCTTTCTTCTCTTACGGGCGGTGTTGAGCCGGGCGAGGTTTCGGCCTGTTGTCCTGACTGTCCCGAAATATCACCGGCGGTCCAGATGAAACTGGCGGATATAAGATTTTTTATGTCTTTATTTAGGAGGAGCCTTTTACAAATGATCGACACCAAGTACCCGCTGGAACAGGACATTTATCACCTTTATAAAACGACAATGATAAAAAGTCTGGGGATGGAGAATCTTCTTTCCTATACCACACTTCTTTTAGACCGGAGACACAAAGAAAGAGAGGAAGTATATTTAGAGACCTACGAGGAAACACAAGAAGTGGGATCACACTATTACAATCTGTGGTATTTTTGGGATTGGCGTCAGTGGCTGGAGAACATAACTTACAAGGTTAGAGCGGGAGGAGAAGTAAGAGAAGAAAACGACCCGTTAACTTTTTATTTGGAAAGACCGAAAAATGACGACACCATAAAGGGAGCCAAGGAATTGGCGAGAAGAGAGAACTGGCAAACAAGAAGATCTATTCCTCCCTACGTCTGGTGGTATCTCGACAGGAAGGCGGAAGGACCGCCGATAGTATGTTCGGAGTGTCTTTACAAAAGAGAAATTCCCCCGTATTTGTGGTGGTATATA
>CAYSXL010000019.1:4353-9994 GCA_964435025.1 uncultured Candidatus Saccharibacteria bacterium
TGATCGAAAAAGACGGGCCTCTTTATCCTCTCTATACCGTAAGACAGGACATAAAGGAATTATTGGGGAAACTTTCCGAAAAAACAAGTATCGGAGAAGTGATGGCCGCAACAAGAAACATCCCGGATGACATAACTCCCGAGGAATTTGAGGAAATGTTCGACCCCGAGGACTTTAGCAGAGCGACGGGGACTCCCGGAGACTATTTAACTTGCGGTATGGAGATACCCGTTGGGGAGACAGTGGAGCTTATTAGAGAGCACCTCGAGAAAATCTTGGTTGCCGTGGATGATTATCTTGTAGAGGGAGTGTGTTTCTTCGAATTACAGGAGATTATGAACAGGCTCGCGGAACCTTGCTCTTGTCCTTGTACTTCCTGTAGCGGGTGTGACGAAGACCCTCCCTTTTGCGGTATTTGTGACCTTACTTGTGATAAAGAAGCGATATACGATGCCCATGAAGATGTTTTGATACAGAGGGCGAGACTCACTATGTTTAGAAACCGTATAGCGTCGGTTACTGCCGGATACTTTCAAAACGCAACGGAAAATCTCTGCCATAGGTTAAATGAGGATATAAAAGGAGAGGGAGAGGGGTGCAAAAACATTACCATGCACGAACTTGTTGCCAGAAAACTTAACTATTCGAGAGCTAAACTCAGCGCTTGCGGAACCAGACCCGAGCATTTGGAGGATGTACTGGAAGGAAGAAGAATGGGAAAGATGCCTCTTTTTGGTCCCATTGTTGAGGAGAAAGATATTCCCAGATACACCAAAACGGAAAGAGGAGGGGCTAGTGTAAATACGAGTGACTTAAATTGGTTCTGTTGTTCGCAGTTACCGGACGAAGAAAATTAATCTTCTTCTTATGAGAAAGACTTCCGCTTTTCTTGCCATAATCACTTTCGCTTTATGTTTTTTTTTCTTGGGCAACTCTGTTCTTGCTCAGGAGCTTGAAGTCGAGTATCCGGAGGTCGGAGAGATTACAAGAGAAAGCATTGAGAAAGAGGGATTGCCCGGGTATATAATTTATGCCGTACAATTTCTTGTTGTTTTTGCGATAATAGTTACTATTTTTTCTCTTGTCAGGGGAGGGCTTTTTTGGATGGTGTCGGAGGGCGACCCTGTGAAAATAAAGGACGCGAAAGAGCAGTTTTCTTCCGCTATAATGGGATTTCTGATTGTCCTTTCCTCCTTTTTGTTTTTGTCGGCTATCAATCCCGTCCTTATCCAAATGGAAAAATTTGAAATAAAGGAAACGGAAAGAGAGTTTCCTCCGGGAATTCATTTTTCTTTCAGGGAAGAGTTCTCAAAAGAAGAAGCTTATAGGATAACTTCTTCCGTGAGCAACTTTGAGGAGCTCAGAGGACAGTTTAAAAGCATAAGAATAGCTAATCAAGTAAAGCAAGACGGCGAGTTGCCGGGGTATTATTATGCTGTTGTCTTACACGAACTCCCCGCTTTTAGGGGGAGGTGTGAGGTTTTTAAAAATAAGGAAACCGAGCCCGCGGACTTTAAAGTAAGCGGAAGCTTTACTTCTGCCACGGTTATTCGAATAAAAGATGACCCCTCGATTCCCGAAGACGACTACGTAAAAGTATATGAGCACCCCGATTTCAGGGATGACCACCCTTTTGAGAATTTCCGCTCCGAATACCTCGATATAAAAGCGGGAGGGTTTACCTCACTTTCTGTTAGCGAAGTTTGGTCTATAGATATAAACGGAAAATATGGTGTAATACTCGCTTCCGGGGACAGCTGGGAGAATACGGGAGACGGGTGTGGGGTCTTTCTGGATTTCAAACCCATTCCCGATCTCAAAGGGCACCATATGAATAAATGTAACTCCTTTATGGAGGCGCCTTTATTTTCTTCGTATAATTCATGCGCTACTCATTATGCAGTCTTTCCTTTATTTCGGTAAAAGGCTATTTGAAGTTGCTTTTACAATGAGTTAGAATGAGGCGATGAAATTACCAAAAGAAATCGAGGACATAATACACACCTTGGAAGAAAAAGGATTTGAAGGGTATGTGGTAGGAGGGTGTGTGCGGGATATTTTGCGAGGAGTGAATCCGGAAGATTTTGATGTTGCAAGTAATGCCGGACCGGAAGATGTAGCGAGAATCTTTAAAAAGAGCTATTCGGATAATAAGTTCGGCACGGTTACGGTTTTTACTCCCTCAAAACGGGAAAACTTAAAAGAGGTTCAGGTGACTCCATACAGGGTAGAAAGTAATTACAAGGACAAAAGGCACCCGGAGAAGGTGGAGTTCGTGGAAAATATCCGGGAAGATTTGAAAAGGAGAGATTTTACCGTTAATGCGATGGCTTTACACCCCCGGGAAAAAGTAATTGATCTTTTTGGAGGGAGAGAAGATTTGGAAAAAAGAGTAATAAGAGCGGTCGGGAACCCCACGGAAAGATTCTTTGAGGATGCGCTAAGAATGATGAGGGGTGTTCGTTTTTTCGCTACACTTGATTTTGGTATCGAGAAAAAGACAAAAGAAGCTATAAAAGAAAATGCCCCCCTTCTTTCTAAAATATCCGAAGAAAGGATAAGAGACGAATTCTTAAAAATAATAGACTCTGAAAAAGCAAAAGAAGGCGTCGAAGAATTAAGAAGACTTGGTCTTCTTGAAAGGTTTTTACCCGAACTCCTGGAAGGGTATCAAGTGGCGCAGAACAAGCATCATATTTATGACTGTTACGAGCATGCCGTAAATGCCTTGGAATATGCTACTAGAAAAAAATTCAGCAGGCATGTCCGTTTGGCGGCGCTTCTCCACGATGTGGGTAAGCCGAGGGTAAAAGAGGGAAACGACAAAGAAGCTACCTTTCATAATCACGAGGTAGTGGGGGCAAAAATGACAAGAGGGATATTGAGAAGATTGAAATTCAGGAAGGAGGATATAGAAAAAGTAATGCTGCTTGTGAGATACCATCTTTTCTACTACAACGTAGGGGAGGTTTCGGAAAGTTCCGTAAGAAGGCTTCTAAGAAAGGTGGGTAAGGAAAATATAGATGAGCTTCTGCAGGTCAGAATGGCGGATAGGATTGGTTCGGGAGTGCCTAAAGCGGAACCCTACAGGCTTAGACATATGCGCTATCTTATAAAAAAAGTTTCTGAAGATCCTATCAGTGTAAATATGCTCAAAGTGGGCGGGAAGGATATTATGGAAATATTAAATACTTCTCCCGGGCCCGTTATTGGGGATATTTTGAACATTCTTCTTTTGAAGGTCATAAATGAGCCCAAGTTAAATAAAAAAGAGAGTTTAAGAAAAGAGATAGAAAAAATAAAAAATTGGGATGACGAAAAAAGAAAGGAAGAATCACAAAGAGCAAAAAAAGAAATAGAATCCTTAGAGGTAAAACGTGATGAGATGAACAAAAAGAAATATTGGGTAACATAAGAATTTCTAATTTTTAAACAATTAACCAAATCAATATTTAGAATGTAATTGTACGGGATGTAGTATAACGGCAGTATACACGCTTCGGGTGCGTGAGACCCGAGTTCAACTCTCGGCATCCCGACAACGAAGACCACAATCCCCGCTGTACACCCTTCGGGTGTACATGGGGGATAGCCCCTTTTAGATTTGACACGGAGAGGCGGTTTTGCTATTATTAAGGCGTGACGATCGGAGGTAGGATTGTGTGCTGTCCGCTAAGAAGGCGGACATTATTTATTAAATAAAAAAACATGGATATAAAAGGATTTACATCAGCAATTTCTCAGATTGCAACAGAAAAAGAAATACCGCAAGAAAAGGTTGTGGAGATTATAGAGCAAGCTGTCGCTACAGCTTATAAAAAAGAATATAGAGAAAAAGGAGAAGTAATAAAAACGAAGGTGGATCCCAAGACGGGAGAAGCAAAATTTTGGCTTGTCAAAACGGTAGTTGATGAAACGACGGCTGTTTTTGAAGAAGAAAGTGACGAGGAGGAAGATGTAGAGATAGAAGAAGGAAAGGTTCGTTATAATTCTAAAAGACATATAACGCTTAAAGAAGCTAAAAAAACAAAAAAGGACGCCAAGGTGGGAGATGAAATAGAAGCGCCACTCGAATCAAAACAAAATTTTGGAAGAATTGCCGCGCAAACTGCAAAACAGGTCATTCTCCAGAAAGTAAAAGAAACGGAAAGAGAGCTTGTCTTTAACGAGTATAAAGATAAGGAAGGAGAGGTTCTTTCGGGAATTGTCCAAAGAGTGGAAGGAAGGAATGTTTTATTGGATGTCGGAAGAGTGTTAGGAATACTTCATAAGGAAGAGCAAGTTCCCGGAGAGATTTATAAGCCGGGACAAAGACACAAGGTGTACGTTATTAGTGTAGAGGACAGTCCCAAAGGACCCAATATAATACTTTCCAGGGCCTTTCCCAAGCTTGTTTCCAAATTATTTGAACTTGAGGTTCCTGAAATTGCTGCGGGAACGGTGGAAATAAGGGCGATTGCAAGAGAAGCCGGATCAAGGACAAAAGTAGCTATTTATTCGGAGGAAGAAGGTATTGATCCCGTAGGAACCGCTGTCGGACAGCGAGGCACTCGTGTGGGAACGATAATATCCGAGCTTGGAGGAGAGAAAATAGATATCGTGGAGTACATGGAGGAACCGGAAGAGTTCATAAAAAATGCTCTTTCTCCGGCAAAGATATCAGAGGTTGAAATAAAAGATGACAGAGTAATTGTTATTGTTCCCGAGGACCAGCTCTCATTGGCGATAGGGAAAGAGGGACAGAATGTGCGACTTGCCGCAAAACTTACGGGATGGAGAATCGATGTTAAGGCTATTGGAAAAGAAGAGATAGAAGAAACCGCAGAAGCCGAGGAAATTGATCGTGACAATGACGATGACGATGACAAATAGTTAACAGTTAATGCAACGGTCAAAGGCTAATTATCAAGTTTAAAACAAAATAAAATTATGAATCTTATTCCAACAGTAGTAGAAAAGACTCAATACGGCGAAAGAGCTTATGATATTTATTCCCGTCTTCTGAAAGAGAGAATTATTTTTCTTGGCACGTCGGTAGACGATACGGTTGCAAACTCTATTATTGCCCAAATGCTATTTTTAGCCAGTCAAAGTTCTCAAAAAGATATTAGATTATATATAAACAGCCCCGGAGGAATCGTTACTGCGGGGATGGCGATATATGACACAATGCAATATGTAAAGTGTGATGTTTCTACGGTTTGCGTCGGGATGGCGGGATCTATGGGAGCCGTGCTTCTTGCCTCGGGTACGCAAGGAAAACGTTATGCGCTTCCGAATTCCGAGATACTTCTCCACCAGGTAATGGGAGGAGCAAGGGGACCCGCGTCGGAGATAGAGATAACGGCAAAACAAATTCTCAAAATAAAGGAAAGGGTAAACAAGATTCTTTCTTCTCACACAAAACAACCTCTTGCAAAAATAAGGAAAGATACGGATAGAGATTTCTATCTTACTGCGGATGAAGCAAAGAAGTACAACGTAATAGATGAAGTTATTACGGAGAAAAGAAAGATATAGTGAGAGAATAATCAAGAAATAACCAAGAAACAATAACCAATTTAACAAATTTCAAAAGGCTGTTTGGTTATTTTGTAATTGAAATTTGAGATTTGTTTGTATCTTGTCTCTTGTTTCTTGT
>CAYSXL010000020.1:0-9641 GCA_964435025.1 uncultured Candidatus Saccharibacteria bacterium
AGTGCATATTTTATTGTTGGGTTTGTTTTTTGTAGTAATTGATGATCTTCTTCCCGGTATTTTACTTACCTTGCCGGGATATATATTGTTAGCCATAGGCGGAATCTCGATGCTCTTTACATTTTTAAAAGTGAGAAAGAAATAAACTTCCCAACAAGCATGTTTCCCGGAATTCATTTCCGGGAATTTTTTTAAGGTTACTTAACGACAGTTCCTATTTTTTCTCCGAAAATAACTTTTTTTAAATTTCCCGTCTTATAAATATCGAAAACCACTATATTAATGCCGTTAGTACGGCAAAGATCGATTGCCGAGTTGTCCATTATGTCGATATCGTCATTTCTGAATGCATCTTCAAGATTGAGTGTATCGTACTTTTTTGCGTCACTATTTTTTTTGGGGTCTTTTGTATAAACCCCGTCTACACCGGTTGCTTTTAAGATAGCCTCGCAGTTTAGCTCCAAAGCTCTCATAGCCGCCGCCGTATCCGTGGTTATAAAAGGGAGTCCGGTTCCTCCTCCCGTGATGACTACCCGATTTTTCTCAAGGTGCCGTATGGCTCTTTTCCTAATAAAAGGTTCAGCAATTTCCTTAATTTCGAAAGCTGTTTGCAGTCTGGTCGTAACACCCCTTCTTTCAACTGCGTCTTGGAGGGCCATGCCGTTAAAAATTGTGGCGAGCATTCCCATATAATCGGCTGTAACCCTTTCGATTCCTTCCTTGCTTCCGGCAACTCCGCGAAAGATGTTTCCTCCGCCGACGACGATAACAATTTCCAGCCCCGTGCTATGAGCATTTTTTATTTCTTCCGCTAAATAAAAAATAAAATCGGGATCAATCCCGAATTTTTCTTCGCCCATCATTGCTTCACCGGAAAGCTTTAAGAGTACTCTTTTGTATTTTATTTTCTTTGGCATTTCTTAGTATTTATTTACTGCGCGTATTATAATCGATATTGATTAAAAGTAAAACTTTTAAATCTTCCCTAAAAATACGTATCCAATAGTTGTAAATTTCATATTTTTAAAATATAATTGAGAAGAAAAACTAAAACAACGTGTCTTTAAAGATGAAAAAAGAAGATATTTTCAAATTAATAATATCGGTTGCGCTTCCACTTCTGGCAGGGTTTATCGGGTCTTATTTTACTACTCCCGGCGTAACGGGATGGTATGCGGAATTAAGTAAGCCCGCTCTAAATCCCCCAAGCTGGGTATTCGCTCCCGCATGGACGACACTCTATCTTCTTATGGGGGTTGCTTTGTTTTTAGTCTGGAGAAAAAAGAAGGAAGGAAAGAATATTCGTGCTGCAATTGGTATGTTCGGAGTCCAGCTATTTTTAAATGGTACTTGGTCTTTTGTATTTTTTGGAATGGAAAACCCGCAAATGGCACTTGTTAATATTGTTTTGCTTTGGCTGGCTATTGTTTTTACAATATATTTGTTCTACAAAATTTCCAGGCCGGCCTCTTATTTGCTCTTTCCCTATCTTCTTTGGACCGGTTTCGCCGCTTACCTTAATTATATGATTCTAATCTTAAATTAGGATAGAGATATATTTTCTAAGATAACCGCTCTCTTTTGTTTTCTATATACTTACGGTTTGCGGATTCTAGAGCCGCAACGTAGTTTACTTTAGCGGATTCTCTTGTTTAATTTATTTCGGTTTCTATTATTTCTTGGGAGGACTTTAAAGAAGGTTTTTTCTCTAACCATTTGTATACTCTTTTTGTGTCTTCCTTTCTGTCGCTTGAGTATAAGAACACAACGAGAAAAGGTTTTTCTTTTGCCTCGAATATACCGGCAAAGGCTTGCTTTGAAATACTTCCCAAATAACCTGTTTTACCTCCTACGAAATTTTCAATGTCGTGAAATACGTTGCGGTTAAGGAAAGTACATACCCAGTTGTGTTCGGGGCAATCTCCCGGAAGCTGGAAATCTTTATTTCTTGTTATTTTCAGTATTTTAGGATGGTTTTTGTCGATGTAGTTTAGAAGCTTTGCAATATCTTTTGCCGTACCTTCGTTTGGATGTTCATATTGTGATGCTTTGCTTCCGGCTAATCCGTGAGAATCGTAAAAGACGGTGTTTTTCATACCGATGTTTTCGGCCTTTTCGTTCATTAACTTTACGAACTCTCCTTCCTCTAAAAAATGAGTTAATGCTTCACTGGCATCGTTTGTTGACTGAATAAGACTTGCTTTCATGAGATCCTCGGCCCTTACCGAGGTTCCCCGGGTGAGAGCGGGGCTTATTCTGTTGTGCCCTAACATGGAACCGCTAAGCACTATTTCTTTATCCAAGTCCAGTTTTTCTACGGCAATGACCGCGCTCATCAATTTGGTAATCGAGGCGAACGCATAAGGGTAAGAGGTGTTCCTTTCCAATAACTCTCTGTCTTTTTCAAGATCAACTACAAGATACGATTCGGCTTTAAGCTCCTCCTTTAAGTCGAATTTTTGAACATACCACCTCAAGTATTCAAGCCTATCTTTTATCATCTCGTATTTTTCCAAAAGGCTCTCCCTTTCTTCCGCAGTTAAACTGTTAGCGTGAATATCTGCCGGCGCAAACACGAGTAGCGACAACATGAAAAGCAGGAAAAGTTTTCTTATTTTCATTTTTTGATTTAGTTATTTTCTACTGGTAATCATTATACATAAAAATGAAAGTAGGGGAATACTTGTGATATTTAATGCTTCCGGTTACGGTTTTTGTTTTGGCTTTGCAAAATCCGGTTTGTGTGTATAATAATTAATAACAGTCCAAAAAAATTAAAAATGTATCACGGCGCATAAATAGTCTAAATATATTAAAAATAACCAATAATTATAAATAAGTTTTATGAGCTTTATACAAAACACAACCGCAAAACTTATTAGTTTTTATAATCAAAAAAGAAAAGTCTCCTTAATCATATTGGGAGGTCTCGGTGTTTTTGTCGTGATACTTGTAGTTTTTCTTGTCTTTCTAAGAGCTCCTTCTCCACCGGAAGAGGTTTTGGCAAAAGCCGTAGCTTATGATGAAATAAGGTTGACATGGATAGATTATCAGAAAACGGATAGTTATAACATTTACAGATCCGATAGACCCGGGGAAGGTTATGAAAAAATATCTACCACATCCGGGCAGCATTATTTGGATACCGATTTAAATGAGGGAACCCTTTATTATTACCGGATAACCAGCGTCAGAGGAGAAAAGGAAAGCGAACCAACCAGGGAGGCGTATGCGATTACGGAAGAAAGGGGTGCGGTCACCGGTTTGGAGGCGGAAAATATTGCTTATAACGAGATAGAAATAACATGGAACGATTTTAGGAGAAGTGAGGGGTATACTGTTTATCGCACGGACAGTTTGGACAGGCCTTTTGTGAGAATAGACACGACGACAAAAAATCGCTACACCGATACAGATCTTGATAGCGGAAAACCTTATTATTATGTTGTTACGCAAACCATTGACGGGGAAGAAAGTGATTACAGCAGTCAGCTTACGGTTGCAACAAGGGAGTGGCTTTGCGGAAATGAACTGGAGTATGACGACCAAGTTTATTCTACCGTAAAGATTGGTGACCAGTGCTGGTTTGCGGAAAATTTAAATTATGAAACCACGGAGGGCAGCTGGTGTTATGACGATGACAAGGAAAACTGTGACCGTTACGGTAGAGTTTATCATTTTGCAACGGCTATGAGAGGCGAAGAGGGCGACAAGATTCAAGGGGTTTGCCCGGACAGGTGGTATATTCCCACGGACGACGATTACAAGGAACTGGAAAGAGAACTGGGAATGGGAAGAGTTAGTTCCCATAATACGGGCTGGCGCGGACTCGAAGAAAATGTAGGGGATAAACTAAAAAGGGCGTCCGATTGTACCAAAGAAGGTCGACCTTTCTGCGGTGCTTCCGGATTTGATGCTTATATGGGAGGTAGTGTAAGTACCGCGGGATTATCCAGATATATAAGAACACACACTTTCTTTTGGACATCAAGCTCGGAAGAGGGTGGAGGATGGAGGCGCTTGCTCTCGAAAGAAAATTCCGGAATACATCGTGAGCTTGCCGACAAAGAGAACGGGTTTTATATTCGCTGTATTAGAGATGATGACTAAAATATGACGGAAAAAAAACAAATTTATAAATGTGTCGTTTGCGAAAATATTACCGAAGTTCTTCATGAGGGAGTAGGGGAGCTTGTTTGTTGCGGCAAACCTATGCGGCTTGTAGAAACCAAGCAAAAAGAAGAGGGAGTGGAAAAGCATCTCCCTGTCATGGAAGAACTTCCCGGTAACGTTTGCCAAGGGAAGGATGGGGTTAGAGTGAGAGTGGGGGAGGAAGAACATCCCTCCAGTGAAGATCACTATATTGAGTGGATTGAGATAAATACAAAGGACGGCAAGTCCGGGAAAAAATTTCTTAATCCCGGAGAAAAACCGGAAACTGTTTTTTATACTCGAATTAATGTGAAGAGCGTGAGAATCTATTGCAACATCCACGGATTATGGGAAAAGAAAAATGTCGTTTAAGGTTGGGCTTGTCGGGTTGCCTAATGTCGGAAAGTCCACTCTCTTTAGGGCAATAACGAAAAAACAAGTAAATATCGAAAATTATCCGTTTTGCACCATCGATCCTAACGTGGGAACGGTGCTTGTTCCGGACAGAAGACTTGAAAAATTATCGGAAATATCCAAGTCGGAAAAGACTACCGGGACCACAATAGAGTTCGTCGATATAGCCGGTTTGGTAAAAGAAGCGCACAAAGGGAAAGGTTTGGGAAATAAATTTCTTTCCCATATTCGGGAAGTGGATGCAGTAGTACAAGTGCTTAGGGGGTTTGAGGACAAAAATGTCTCGCATGTGGAAGGGGGAGTGAATCCCGTAAGGGATAAAGAAATAATTGATATCGAGCTCATTGTCGCCGATCTTCAGACTGCCGAAAAAGTTAGTGAAAAACTGGAAAAGGATGCGAAAGGCGGAGATAAAGAAACAAGGTTTAAGGTCCAGACGCTGGAAAAAATAAAAGAATCCTTGCGAGAAGAGAAAAAAATAAAAGATATGGATTTACGAAAGGAAGAGGTGGATGCCATTAAGGAGTTCAATTTTTTAACACTAAAGCCGATTATTTATTTAAAGAATGTAAATGATAGAAAAACAAACGAGAAGAATAGTTATTTGGAAATAAATGCAAAAATAGAAAACGAAATTGCGGAACTTTCGAAGGAAGAAGCGGGAGAGTACCTTAAGTCGTTTGGGATTGAAGAAAGCGGATTAAACAAACTTGTCAGAAAATGTTATGAGGCTCTTAATTTAATATCGTTTTTTACTTCCGGGGAAAAGGAAACAAGGGCGTGGACTGTTGAGAGGGGAGAAAAGGCTCCCGTTGCGGCGGGCAAAATACACTCGGATTTTCAAAAGTATTTTATAAGAGCGGAAGTTTTACCCTACGATGATTTTATTGAGCTTGGAGGATGGGTAGGGGCGAGAGAACAAGGAAAGATAAAAGACAGGGGGAAAGATTATATTCCCCGAGACGGCGATGTTATCTTCTTTAAAATAGGCAGAACAAAATAATTGAAAAAACTATTCTAATTAATAATTAAATGTTAAGATAAGGATAATGGTAAACAAAAATTTTTTGATTTGGTTAAATATCCTTCTCTTCCTGTTCTTGCTTCTTATAATTTTTGAGAAATATGCTCAGGAGGAAAATATCTACAATGAACCGGCGCTTAGTTATCTGGGGATGTCGGAAGAGGAGATTGTTGAACTTTACGGGGAACCCGATTTTGAGGACCTCATCGGAGGACCGGGGGGAAGGGAGCTTTATTATATGGAAGAAAGAAAGTCTTTTATTTTTGCCGGCGACAGTGAGGTTGTGAACAATCTAAGATTTTTTTCCGGAAAAGAACTTTTAGGCGTGGAGGTGGGAATGACTTTTGATGAAATTACTGATGTTCTTGGAACTCCCAGAGAAAGAGGTTTTGATTCTTACTCGGGGAAGCACTCTTTAGTATATTTTTTAGGGGAAGATATCAACGGAATGGGCGAAGTGGAGATTTGGTTTAGCGCCCCCGATGAGGATGCTCCTACCAATCAAGTTGAGATTTTTTGGAAAAAATATTGGCGGTAATTTTCATGAAACTTACACCGGATAATCTCAGAAGGAAAAATTCTCTTCTGACTTGGAATACCGATGGTGAAATAAATGATCTTATATCTTTTTTAACCGAACAGGGTTTTGTGTGGCTGGAAAAAGAGCAGGCTCTCTATTCTCAACGAATAGATTTCTATATTAAACCCGAAGAGCTTAAACGGTTTATCAATGATCGTGAACTTCTAAAAAAAGAACTTGAATTCCGGGGAGAAACAAAAAGAGAAGAGAAAAAAGGTATTAACCACCCCGATAATGCAAAGATGGCAACTCTCCTTATAAATATTCTTGTTGTGCTGATGATAGTAAATTTTTTTCTCGGATGGATGATTTTTCATTTTGTTTTGTGGATTTTTTTGGAACTTGTTATTGTTTTTTCTCTTCTTTCATTTATCAGAGTACGTAAGAAAATTATGGCGACTAACACAACCAACCAAGACGTAACTTAGTAAAGTATGCTCATAGACGAAGTAGAAATAAAAATTAATGCCGGAAAAGGAGGCGACGGGGTGGTTGCCTTTAATAAAAACGCTATGGCTCTCGGACCTACGGGAGGAAGTGGAGGAAAAGGGGGAGACGTCTACTTGCAAGGTGTTTTCGATATAGGGGCTCTAAGAAGATTTCAATTTCAGAAGGAATTTTGGGCTAAAGGAGGAAAAGACGGGCGATCGCAGTTTCGCGACGGCTCTGACGGAGAAGATCTACTGCTCTTTGTTCCCGTAGGAACTGTTGTTTATAATCTTGAGAACGGAAATGTGTTTGAGATAAGCAAGATTAACGAAAAAATTCTTCTCGCCAAAGGAGGAAAAGGAGGAAAAGGGAATTTTCTTTTCCGTTCCTCGACCAGAACTTCTCCGGAAATATCTAAACGCGGAGAAGAAGGAGAATCTTTCCGCTTCCGCATGGAGCTTAAACTTATTGCGGATGTGGGTTTTATCGGTTTACCCAATGTCGGCAAGTCAAGTCTTCTTAACGAGCTTACCGGCTCTAAAAGTAAAGTAGCGAATTACGCGTTTACGACGCTGGAGCCCGCACTTGGGGTGTGTGGCGACTTAATAATTGCCGATATACCCGGGCTTATTAAAGGCGCTTCCGGCGGAAAGGGACTGGGAGTGAAATTCTTAAAGCATGTGGAGCGAACAAAAGTTTTGTTTCACTTTGTTTCGGCGGAATCATCCTCTCCTATAAAGGATTATGAAATTGTGCGCCGGGAGTTAAAATTAAAAAACGAGGAGCTACTTAAAAAGCAAGAATATATTATTGTGAGCAAGAGAGATACGGTGTCCGATAATGCTCTCGGAAACGTTTTAAATAAATTAAAAAAGAAAAACAAAAACGTAATCGCCGTTTCGGCAATTGACGACAAAAGTATTAAAGAAGTGAGTGGAATTCTTAATCAAGTAGAAAAGAAAAAGAAAGCGGAAGAGTAGTTTTATCTTGAAGCTATACGTTCACGAAAGGCGCAGTGCGTACAGATAACGGAAACGTGAAAAAGATTTTGTCCCATACTCAAATTACGGAGAAAATTCAGGGAGAGTTTTCCTCCACAAACTGAACAGGTCAAATTTCCCACATGCCCCAAGTCTTTTACGAGTTCGTACGCGCCTTCCATTTCCGGAAGAACTTCAAGTGTGTATGTTTTTTGTTCCCCGAGATGGCTTTTGATTTTAGTAAGTGCGGTGCGAGGAGAGTCGGTATGTCCCGCTATAAAATCCTTCGCTTCGTAACTCATTGCTTCTTCTCTATCTCTTTCACTCCCCGTTCCCGAATAAATAATCACGGGAACTTTTCTCGTATCCTCGCTTTCTCTGAGGGCTTGAATCAATTGAAAACCGTTCATTTCCGGCAAGCTGGCATCCGCTAATACAATGTCCGGAGTATCTTCCTTAACCATGCGCAAGGCCTCTTCGCCGCTTTTTGTTGTAATTACTTGAAAACCCTCCTGCTCGAATTTTTCTTTAAAGTTTTCGGTGTTGAAACTGGTGGAAATAGCAATAAGTATCTTTTTCATAGAATTAGGTTTATTGTTGTTTGGTTTGTGATGAAGCACTACTTCTAAAACCACACTTAGAGCATGTAAATGAGAGTTTAAAGTTGTTTTTACCCAAGCTCAAATCTCTAATAAGATGAAGAAACATTTCAGCATTACAACTCGGACACTTCACACCCTTTCTCATTCCCATATCTCTTGTTATTTCTCTGCTCGGTTCGTGGTCAGGGGAAAGAGGAAAAATATAAGTCTTTTGCTTTCCCAGATGGGCTTTTACTTTTAAGACCACGTCATGCGGGGAATCTGAGAGACCGACTACAAAATCTCGAGCTTCGTAATCCATTGCTTTTTCACGATGTTCCTGAGCGCCCGTCCTGGAATAGATAACAACAGGTATCCTTTTCGTTTTTTCGGCTTTTTTTAGCTCATTAATGATTTCTAAGCCATTTTTTTTGGGAAGATTTATATCAACCAGAACAACATCGGGAATTTCGGTATTAATAATAGCTAATGCCTCTTCTCCATCGGAAGTGGTGGCCACCTGAAACCCTTCTTTAAAAAAGTTGTCTTTAAAAACTTCATTTGAGAAATCACTTTCTAAAGCGATAAGAACTTTTTTCATATACAATATTTCATATTTTGCATTTTAACAGTTTAAGGTATAATGCGAAGTAATACAAGAGAAAATATACCAATGACGGATATCATAAATAAATTGGAGAAAGCAGAGCTTTTGGGTAGAAGTGGCTCGATGTTTCCCGTATACAGAAAATGGGGAATGGTGAGAGATGCAAGTGAAAACAGGAAATATGTCGTTTGCAATGCTTCTGAGGGAGAAATTGACACTTTTAAAGATTATTTTGTTTTAAAGAATTTTCCGGAGGAAGTAGTGGAAGGAATATATTTGGCGCTGTCTACTCTGGGAGCGGAAAAGGCTTATATATATCTTAACAAAAATTATTTTAGTGAGCTAAGCAGGATACTTATTCCTTTTTTGGGAGAGAAGATTCAGTTGGTAGAAAAAAAGGGTGGATATATAGGAGGAGAAGAAACAGCCGTAATAGAAGCTGTTGAAGGGAACTTTCCGGAACCAAGAATAAAACCTCCTTTTCCATCCGAAGAAGGTCTCTGGGGTTTTCCTACACTTGTAAATAATGTAGAAACTTTTTATGCCGTGGCAAAGATAAATAAAGATAGTTACCAAAGAAGAAAACTTTATTCCATTGCGGGGAGTGCCAGAAAAAGGGGTGTTTTTGAACTCCCCGAGGACACTTCCATAGCGGATGTATTAAAAGAAACAACTAATATCCCTGAATTTGATTACTTTTTGCAAGTTGGAGGGGGAGGTTGCGGGGAGGTAATACTCCCTGAAGAAACAGGGAACACTGTAAGCGGCCTTTCTTCTATTATTATCTATAACCGCGAGGAAACAGATCTTTTTCTTCTTATGAAAAAATGGGTGGATTTTCTTCTCGAGGGGAACTGTGATAAATGTACTCCTT
>CAYSXL010000021.1:0-9312 GCA_964435025.1 uncultured Candidatus Saccharibacteria bacterium
GTGGTAGAATTAGCCTGATGTCTACACTTGTCCAGAATAAAAAGGCCGGATTTAATTACCACATTTTAGAGAAAATGGAGGTGGGCTTGGTACTTTCGGGTCACGAGGTAAAGGCGTTACGCGAGGGCAAAGCTTCTCTTCGCGGCTCCTATGTCACAATACAAGATGGAGAACTATACCTGATAAACTGCAACATCCCTCCTTATCAACCCAAAAACACATCTCCCAATTACGACCCCAGAAGAAAAAGAAAACTCCTTCTTAAAAAGGAGGAAATTGCGCGGCTTATCGGAAAGACAAAAGAGAAAGGAGCAACACTCATTCCTTTAAGGTTTTATACTAAAAGAAGAATGATAAAACTGGAAATATCCGTCGCCAAAGGAAAGAAAAAAATAGATAAGAGAGAAACTATCAAAAAAAGAGAGATTGATAGAGATATTCAAAGAAAAATGAAAAGATAGCTCTTACTTTTTAACTTCTTCCGTAATCTTAGAAAACGTTTGCGGCCGATCTTTTGCCAAGGAGGCAAGAACCTTCCTGTCGAGGCCGATTTCTTTCTTTTTTAAGTTGTAAATAAATTCGCTATAAGTAGTTCCGTTTTCCCTGCAAGCCGCATTTATAGCCACCGTCCAGGACTTTCTCATTTCTCTCTTTTTCGTCCTCCTGTCTCTGTACGTATAACTCCACGCCTTCATTAGCGCCTCTTTTGCCGCTTTGAATTTTGATTTTCTTCCCCAGCGAAATCCTTTCACGTTCTTTAAGACGCTCTTTCTTCTTTTGTGTGCAGTATTTCCACGTTTAACTCTTGGCATGATTGTTTTAATACGTTAGGGATTTTTTTATCTTCTTGGTCATTTCCTTGCTTGCTTCCTTAAGACGCCTAAGCTCTCTTCTTTTTTTTCCTGTCAGTTTCGCGCGGTAATGCATTTGCCCGGAAAGACGGCGCAGTACCTTACCTTTTTTGGTAAGCTTGAATCTTTTGGAAACAGATTTTCTTGTTTTTGGTTTTGAAGTCATTTTTTTATCCTTTAGAGATGGTGGTTGTTAATCCTCGGGGTTCTTTGCTTATTGCTTTTTCGATTTTGATATCCATTTTCTCTTGTAGTTTTTCAAGAAATCGGTTCATCTTCTCTCTCGCCACATCCTGGAGAGCTTTTTGTCTGCCTTTCAGGGGGAGTACTATCTTTACGGAATCTCCTCCGTTCAAAAATTTTTCCGCCGATTTTATTCTCGTTTCCATATCGTGGTCGGAAATTGAGAATCCAAGACGTATTGATTTTACTTGTGGTTTGTTTGCTTTTTCCTGTTTCTTCTTTTTTTTATTCTCCTCGTAAGCATACTTTCCATAATCGATAACCTTGCAAACAGGAGGTTCCACATTATCCGTAACCTGCACAAGATCCAACCCTCTTTCCTTGGCTACCTCCATTGCCTTTTTAATGGGAACTACACCAAAATGCTCTCCTTCTCCCGCTACAAGCCGTACTTCTTTTGCTCGTATATTTTCGTTAACCGGTGTTTTTTTCTTTTTCAAGATTATTTTTGATTATTTATTACTTCTTTCGCAAACAAAGCTCTAAAATCAAGATAAAGGGAAGAACCCCTAAAACTGTAAAATTTAGCTACTGCTTTGCGATGTGGAGATGGGGAGATTGAACCCCCGTCCAAGACATCAAGCGAAATAAATCTACAAGCTTAGTCCGGTTGTTACAAGGCAAGATCCGTAACCGGACGAAGACCTCTTGCCCGTGAACCTCTTATTGTTTCGGGTTTTAAGGAGAGTTCGTTCCTTAAAACTCTATCCTCATATATGACACTCCTTATCGCCTATGAGGAATCAGCGAGGGAATGCCCGCTCTTATGCTACAGAAGCTAAAGCGGGTTCTTCTTCAAATAAGTTGGCACTTATTTTAAATACAGGATTATAGAGACTGCACTCTGCTTGCATTATCCACTTGTAAATGTCCTGTCGAAACGTGCATCCCCATATATAGGGCTCCCCTAATATACACGAAAAATGCTTTTTCGTCAAGGAGAAAAAGAAAATAATAAATGACAAAAAAATGACCAGTGGCAAAGCCCAAACTCTAAAGAAATGACAAATGTCAAAGCCCAAATAACAAAAATCCGTTTGTGATTTGGCATTTGGAAATTTGGTATTTGTCATTGAAGCCCTTAGTCCTCTTCCGTCCCGTCCTGAAGCCAAGGATCATTGCGTATCGCCCAGTAAACAAGAGCTGTAGAAAGAAAAGTAATAAGCGCAACTACAATAAATACTATCTCAAATCCCAGAAAAGCGGCAATAACTCCTCCGAAGATTGCCGAAAATCCATAAGCAAACCCCATTCCCGTACTCTGTAAACTCCAAGTATAGGCTTCCCAGTGCTTATCGACATGTCTTGTGAAAATCCCACTTATAGCGGGAATCGACAACGCGAGACCAATCCCCCTCACTATTTCAAGCAGGAAAATGTGCCACATTTGCGTAGCAAGAAGATAAAGAAAAGGGACGAGAGTGGCAATAAGGGTTCCTTTAAGAAGCAGAGCCATGTCATCGTGTTCTCCTCTCACCACGTCCATACTGTACGCTAAAAACGGTTGAATCGCAGACTTCACCAGCCAGTGTACTCCTACGGCAATTCCCACCATCTCTACCGTTCCTCCTTGGATTTGCTCTGTAACGAAAATAGCAAAAATGGGGGCTATAAGACCCCATCCGGCATGGATGAAGAAATTGGTGATAATCAGCTTTATTATTAATTTATTGGGTTTCACCATAAGGAAGCTTTATTCTCCAAATCTTCCTCGATTTCTTTCAGAAATTTAAGAAGATGAGAATCGTCAATAATCTCTTTTCTCCTCCTTTATAGCAATTGCATCGGTAGAAGTAAAATCCGGCGAATGCACCTCGCATATATTATGAAGAAGAGCGATTTTCATCGCTCTCTCTATGTCAAAGCCTTCTTTCCTTTTCTTTGAGAATAACCACATCCGTTAGAGGCTTCAATAGATTCTTCATTTGTAACGAACTTTTTTAATTTTATAAACAACTTGTATCTTTGAAGAAACCGTTATTTCGTCCCCCTCCTTGGCACCGAGAAGTGCCTTTCCCACGGGAGATTCATCGGAAATTCTCCCGAGTACGGGGTCAGCTTCCATAGTTCCCACAACAACAAACTCGTCTTCCTGCCCCCCCGCTTCTATAGTAACCTTTGCCCCAAGCTTAACCTCTTTACAATTTTTGGAAGAGGATTTAATTATTTCCGTGTTTCTTAAAACTTCATCGAGTTTTGCTATTTTTTCCTCCAGAAGACCCAGTTCTCTTCTAAAGGCGAGATATTCAGGGTTAAGTTCCTCGGAGTGAAGTGCCTCCGGGGTGTTTTTTAATTTTTCCTTTTTCTTTACTCTCAACTCCTCATATTCTTTCTTTACCTTTTCAAATCCGTCTTTAGTCAAATAATATTTTTTGTTTCCCATATGGCACTAAATAAAAATTAATCCCCGTCTTTGTTGATGGGGAGTTTTGTGGTATTTTCGTTTTCTTTGAAAAAATCTATTCCTCCCCCTAATCAATATCAAATATCGTAAGGCAAAGCACAATCGCTTTGCGATAGTTTAGTGAAGAATTTCCCCTTTTTTTACAATTTAACTCTCTCATAGATGCCGAAGTTTTACATTTTTCAGCTTCTTTGTCAAGCAACCGGATTAAACCATAACAAACCCCAAGTTTCTACTCATCTTCTCCTTTTTCTTTTCTTATAAACCTGTTCTCAAAGGCGGTAATACCGTGGAAAACAAACAAAGTAAGTAGTACCGCAAAAAGGGCAGGGAGGTATAATTTTACTCCCACTGCGGCTCCAACGGCGGCAGTAATCCAGAGGCCCGCAGCAGTGGTAATACCTTCGACTTCGAACTGCCTTTTTATAATAAGCCCTCCCCCGATAAATCCAACGCCGACAACAACAGCGGCAAGTACACGAGAAGGATCAAAGCTTATTTCCACGCCTCCAAATTCATAAAATACGTGGTACCCGAGTATAATAAAAAGGGTAGCACCGAGAGAAACAAGGGCATGGGTTTTCATGCCTGCCGGCTTGTTCCTATACTCCCTTTCTATTCCTAGAAGCGCTCCGAAGAGGAGAGCTATGAAAAGTTGTAAAAATATTTCCGCGTTTGTTATTATTTCTGCCGTCATTTTATATTTTTTTATTATCCGATTTGTCAACCTTTTGATTATAATCTACTCTTTTCGAGCTATAATGTAAAGATTTCGCTCCGCTTTCCTGACAACCACATCTTCTTCTTCCGGGAAAAGACCGGCGTTTGCACAAAGAGCGGAAAGCTCCCCCTTTTTAAAAATGTAATAATATCTTCTTCTTTTCAAAATAAAATCTCGTACTCCAAAAGGAGAAAACAGATTACGAAGCGCGTTTTTTGCAAGAAAAAGTTTACTTCCCTTCCCTATTTCCCAAACGGTTAAAAAAATTCGCCCCCCGGGTTTTAGTACCCGCTTCATTTCAAGAACGGCTTGCAAGCGGTATCTGTAAGACGGAATCTGATGAATAACAGCAATTCCGTAAACTTTATCAAAAGATTCATTTTTAAAAGGAAGAGACAGTGCGTCACCAACATAAAAATTCTTTTTAGGAAACCTTTTTTCAGCCTCCTCTATTATTTTCTCGGAAAAATCCACTCCTTTGTAGTCTGTCCCCTCAAGATATTTGGAAAATCTTCCGTTTCCGCAGCCCACATCAAGTATTCTTTCTCCCTTTTTAGCGTAGTCAAAGAGAAATTTCATTTCCGGCCATAAGCGATCTCTCGTACTTGCAAAAGAAGAAGATACAAGGTTATAATCTTCTCGCAGATCACTCATTATTTTTCGAGCAAATTTTGTTTTCATTTTTATGAATATCGAAAAAGAAATTATAGAAAAACTGATTAAGGAGAAAGCGGAGACACAAGAAGACTTGGAAAGGGCAAAAAAAGATATCTCCAAAAAGTACGGCACCTCTTTCCCCACTAATATTAACCTACTTAAAGCTTATCACAAAATAAGAGGAAAGGATGAGAGGGTGCTCTCCCTTTTAAGGACACGTCCTGTGCGTTCTCTTTCGGGAGTAGTTAATATTTCCATCCTTACAAAACCGTTTCCTTGTCCGGGTAGTTGTATTTACTGTCCAAGTGAGGAAAACATCCCGAAAAGTTATTTGGATGGTGAGCCCGCTGTCATGCGAGCTCTGCTTAGCAAATATCATCCCGCCAAACAAGTTAAAATGAGAATAGACGCCCTAAAGAAGACCGGACATCCCACAGAAAAATTAGAGATTCGAATCATAGGAGGAACGTGGTCTTTCTATCCCCGTAAATATAAAAATTGGTTCATCAAGAAAACTTTTGACGCCTGCCTGTCCTCCCGAAGGAAAGAAAGTAAAAATGTCAAAGATGCCCAAAGAAGAAACGAAAAAGCCAAACACCGCATTGTTTGCCTTTCCGTAGAGACAAGGCCGGACTTTATAACCAAAGAAGAAATTAAAGAGCTCCGCCGTCTGGGGGTAACTATGGTGGAGCTCGGTGTACAGTCTCTCTTTGACGACGTAATGGATTTTACAAAAAGAGGTCATAAGGCAAAAGATACAATAAAAGCAACCAAACTTTTGAAAGATGCCGGATTTAAGGTTTGTCACCAAGTCATGTTAAACCTCCCCGGAAGTACTCCGAAGAAAGACATGGAAACTTTTAAAAGAATATTTGAAGATCCTTCATTCCGCCCCGATTTCCTAAAAATATATCCTTGTGTTGTCCTGAAGAACACTCCTCTTTATTCTCTCTGGAAAAAGGGAGGGCATAAAGTTTTGAGTGACAAGAAAACGGCAAAAATGATCGGAAAAATAAAGAAAGATTATGTGCCTTATTATGTTCGCATTCAAAGGGTATTTAGAGATATTCCCAAACAGAATATTGTTGCCGGATGCAAAATATCAAACTTACGGGAACTCATTACGGAAGATTGTAAGTGTATTCGTTGCCGAGAAGTCAAAGCAAACTACAACCCCAAGGAAAGAATACTGCTTTTTAGAGAAGATTACACCGCTTCCGATGATAAGGAGATTTTTTTAACAATGGAGAGCAGTGATCGAAACCGTCTTTATGCAATTCTCCGCCTTCGGAATATAGAGAAAGAAAAAATCGGTATGATAAGAGAGTTACACACTTACGGGATGCATACAGCCTTAAAAGGAAAGAGTGAGGTTTCCCCGCAACACAAAGGTCTCGGGAAAAAGCTCGTTAAAGAGGCGGAAAAAATAACAAAAGAAGAGCTTGAGAAAAATAAAATTTCCGTAATTTCGGGAGTGGGGGCAAGGGAATACTGGAGAAGTCTTGGATATAGGTTGGAGAAGACGTATATGGTGAAACGACTAAAATGACAAAGCCTAAAACCCCTGCCTCGCAGCAGGGCGGGCAAATAACAAATGAATAAAAGGGTGCTTAATTTGGCATTTAGATTTTGTCATTTGTCATTTCCTTTAGGGCTATTTTCTTTTTGTTCTTATAAGTCCTGAGCAAGGGACTACTTCTACACCTTTCTCTTCCAGTTTATCCAAAAACAGGTTGACTCCTATAGAGTCCGAGGAGATGTGACCTGCAATAACTACATTGATATGGGCCTTTTCCGCTTCCTCGCGATGTTTTTCGGACATATGCATTCCGACAACAGTACCTGCCCCCGCTTGAGCAAGTTTCTCATAAATCTCCGGCGCCCCTTCCGTGCCTCCGGTCATTTCGGTAATAACAACCTTTCCCGCTCTGCTCTCTCCGGAGCCTACAAAGATTTTTGGACCGGCGTTTGTTTTTGTTGCCTGCTTATATTCCTCAATTTCTTTAAGTGAGTCTATAACATCCCCCACGGAAAAAGGTTTGTCTTTTTTTATTTTCTTGTCCACGAACTGAGCCGCTAAATTATCGCAAGGTGTGTGTACACACATTAAAGGAATATTAAGAAGCCGGGCCGTATCCACAACGCGATTGTGGTTTGCCGGAGAAAGTCCTCTGGCGACTTCTTGTATCCTTTTTTTTATCATTTTTTCGGCAACATTCACCGGCACTCCGTACATATGCATTATATCTATTTGGAGTTGCATCACATCATCAAGCCCCGCCAGGGCGTTTCCTCGCGGATGGTGAGAAATAACAAGATCGATATCATCAAGCTCTTTGGCAAGAAGCATCTCTTCACCATCGACATCTATGCCCGCCAAAACTTTTTTTATTTTCTTTTGGGGTTCTCCGAAAAGTATTCTTGTATCCGAGAACGGATTATTCAACCGCTCTTTATCATACTCCTTCTTTTTGCCCTCATCTTTTTTCTCGTACTCTTTCTTTAATCTTTTTTGCATTTCTTCTATCGTCTTTCTTTTTCTGAAATCGGCCTTTATTCCCTCCTCTACCGCCAGTTTGTATATTTCTTCAATCTTCATATTTTTATTCAATAGTTAATTTATACTGTATTTTCAATTTTTTCTTTAATTATTTGCCTCTCGTCCCAAGAGACTTTTTTCCCGTTTGCAAGGCACATCCAACATTCACTGCCCTTCCCGGTAACTACTACCACATCTTTCTTTTCCGCCACCTCCATCGCCCTTCCTATAGCTTCCTTTCTATCCAAAATTTTCTCATACTTTGCAACTTGGGAAAACCCGTTTCCGATTTGATCAATTATTTCTTGCGGATCTTCATCGTAAGGGTCTTCATTGGTAATAACAGCTCTGTCACAATATTTAGAGGCTATTTCCCCCAAAACAGGTCTCTTCCATTTATCTCTTCCCCCTCCGCAAGAACCTAAAACACAAATAAGTTTGTGGGGAGAAAAGGTTTCATGAATTTCTTTGTATACCCCTTCAAGGGTTTCCGGAGTGACCGCATAATCAATAATTACTCTAACAGGAGAGGATACGACTTCTTCCATTCTCCCCGGAACAGTGCTTACTCTTTGGAGACCTTTTCTTATTGTGGTGTTCTCCACCCCTTCTTCTTTTGCAAGGGCAATCGCCACAAGGGCATTATATACGTTAAACTTTCCTACCAGAGGAAGGTACATTTCTTCTCCTTTAAAAGAAAAAGAAACTCCTTTACTGTCACCTCTTATGTTCTCCGCCCTAATCTCCGTATTATTTTCTATTCCGTATTTTACCGTCTTTTCCGCAAAGAAAGAGAGGAAATAATCCGCATTTTTATCGTCCGCATTTATGATGTGTCTTTTTCTTGTTTTGGCAAAGAGCTTTCCTTTTTCTCTTTTATAGTTTTCAAAACTACCATGGGATTCTATGTGCTCAGGTGTAAGATTGGTAAGGCATGCCGTGTGAATGTTTATAAAACGGTGCCTGTGTTGTTTTATTCCTTCCGACGTTACCTCCATAACAACAACATCACACCCTGCATTTGCCGCTCTTTTTAAAAGTTTTTGTATTGTAGCTTTTCCGGGCATCGTCATTTTAAACATGTTGGGCTCCTCCTTCCCGGCAATCTCAAATTTTGTCGAAGAAAACGCGGCAACCCTATAGCCGGCTTCCTTAAAAATGTGTGTTGTTATATCTACTGTCGTAGTCTTCCCGTTAGTCCCGGTAACCGCAAAAACCTTTATTCCCCTCGAGGGGAAACGATAATAAATCGCGCCGAGAAGTGCAAAAAGGAGGTGATAAACACTCACAATTGGCGTAAGTTTTCTAAGTTTATCCTTTATCATTTTCTCCAAGTATTTTTAAAGCTTCTGTTACTTTTTCTTCTTTTGTCTTTTCGGCGGGAACTTCTTCAAGCACTTTCTTGATGTCACTGTCACAAAAGCCAAGCCCTCTTAGCGCTTCAAATGCTTCGTCTTTTCCCGGCTCTTTTACAATTTTTCTGGAAAGCTCAAAAACAACTTGTTGCCCTTTCTTTTCCCCAATACTAAAGATTTTCCTCATTATTTCTTTGTCTCCCTTTTCTATCCCTCTTTTAAGCTCTCCCATGGGAGCGATGGAAGCTATACGGAGTGCTGTCTTGGGACCTATTCCGGACATATTTATAAGTTTCTCAAAAAAATCCAAATTCTCTTTTTCCTTAAAACCATAAAGACGAACATCTCTATCCGTGTTTTGCATAAAACAGAACATCGTTATTTCCCTGCCCACGCTATCTTTCTCTTTGGGCACGGAAAAGACTTTATATCCCACACCGCCGACATCAATAACTAAAAAATCCTCTCCCTTTATCGCAATTTTCCCTTTTAAGTAGTAAATCATAATGATAGAAGATATAAGAAACAAGAAACAAACAAGA
>CAYSXL010000022.1:0-8379 GCA_964435025.1 uncultured Candidatus Saccharibacteria bacterium
TTGTTCAAAATAGGTTCGCGCAAAGGTGAGAATGTCTCCGCCATCCTACGCCAAGGCCTTCGGAATGACTTCCATCCTTTGTCAAGGCTTCGGAGTGGCTTCCATCCTTCGCCAAAGCGAGTTTTAGTGAAAGACCCAAAAAGGTCGTTTGGAATCCTTTTTTTGTTTGCCTTCTCTTTTTTTTATGTTATATTTATCAAAATGATAAATACGCTGAAAGTGTACTAAACAAAGGAGGCGTATAGAGTTTGTCTATATGATAAATATCCCTTTTTTCAATAAAGCCGCAGGTGGTTTCTTAGGAATAGATATCGGTACCTCTTCAATAAAAATGGTGGAAGTTTCCGGGGACGCGGAAAATACCGTTCTGGAGAATTATGGTGAGCTTTTCTTGCGCAACTTTGTAGGAAAAGCCCCGGGCAAAGGGACGGAAGGAAATCTTCTTTACTCCAGCAATGAAATTGCGGAAGCGATAAATCATTTAACAAATGAGGCCGGCATTAAGAGTAGAAAAGCATATTTTTCCATTCCTGATTTTGTTACCTTTTTTACTTCTTTTGAACTTCCTCCAATGAAACAAGAGGAAATAAGTTCCGCCGTGGAGTTCCATTCCAGGCAATACATTCCTCTTCCCATTTCGGAAGTGGTTTTGGATTGGACTGTGGAGGACAGTAAAGAAGAGGGCAAAGGAGCAAAGATAAATCTCATTGCTATTCCCAAAGAAGTTATAGAACAGTATCAGGAAATAGCCCATCTTTGTAATATGGAGATAATCTCCCTGGAGGGAGAAATGTTCTCTCTTGTGAGAGCTCTTGCTCGCGACAAAGTGGGAGTTACCGCAATAGCCGATATAGGAGAGCAAAGCACTATGCTTTCTATTGCGGAAAACGGAATTCTCAAAACCACGCACAGCCTGGAGATTGCCGGGAATATGCTTGTGGAAAAAGTTGCAAAGAAGGGCGGAATAGAATACAATGTTGCCAGGGATATGGTAATGGAACACGGAGTGGTTGAAGAAACGGTAAAGAAAGCGGTTTCATCTCTTACCACCTCACTTTTTTCGGAAATATCCCGAGCCGTAAATATCTTTGAAAAGGAAGAAGGAAAGATGGTAGAGGAGATCTTTATTGCGGGTGGTTTCTCGCTTCTTCCGGGAGTGGTGGATTTTGCGGAAGAAACAATGGATAAGAGTGTTACCACAAAGAACTGCTTTGAGGGAATGAAATATCCCCGGGAACTTAAAGAAACGCTAAAAGATTTAAGCCCTTCTCATGCGATTGCTACCGGGTCCGCGCTCAGCGGTATTATAAAAGAAGAGGAATAAAATAAATTTATGGCGATTGAAGTAGGAAAAAAGAAGAAAAAGGGTTCCAAGACACCAAAAGGATTGGATATTTTCTTTCAAGCAATGGTGATACTTTTTATTATTATTGTCGGTTCTTATTTTTTCGCGCAGCACCTCAAGTCACAGGCCGAAGAGACAAAAACTGAAATCGAAAGCGAAATCGAAAGAAGAAAAGCGGAGGTTCCCGAAAAGAAAGAAATGGAAGATGCGGCGCGTTATCACAGTAATCTTATACAGGATTTCAAAACCGTTTCAGATAATCGCCACGTAATTTCTTCTTTCTTTAGCCCTCTGGAAAGAAGCATACACCCCGAAGTAACCATCGTTGCTCTAAACATTGACCCGGAAGGAAAAAGCGCGGTAATTGAGGGAGAAGGAGAGGATTTCATTGCGGTAGGGCAGCAGTTTCATGCGCTGAAAAACAGGGATTTTATTGAAGATGTTGCTTTGAGCAGTCTTTCTACCGTAAGAGACGGGGAAGAAATAGATTATATAACGTTTGTCTTTGATATAGAAATTGTAGAGGATCTATTCACGAAAACAATTAAAGAAGATGATTAAAATCATATTTACAGTAATATTTTTTGTTTCTTCGCTCGGTGGGGGTCTTTATGTGGTTCATCCCCTTTACGAGGAGTATCAAATACAAACGGAGGAAAATGATGTTCTGCGAGAGGAACTCGAGAATGTGAGGGTTTATATTGCCGAGCTTCAGGAAATAGAAAGAAAGATTGAGGAAAGGGAGGAGGAGTTTGATTTTATTGCTTCCGCCTTCCCCGAAGATCACGATGCGCCCACACTGTTTCTTTATTTGGAGGAAAAAATGGAAGAAAACGATTTGAATCCGACAGCGGATTTTGGAGAATTTTCGGTGAGTCCCCACCTTATCGATGAAAGTGAGCACGGCAGAATAAAGGAAGTTTCTTTTAACCTCTCTTTTGTGGGTGAATACGACGACATAAAGAGATTTTTCCGGGAGATAGAAAGTGTAGTGAGAATTATGGATATAAAAAGAACAGACTTTTCGATAGGGGACGCTCCCGGGATGGTTATGGAAACAGGAGAGGGAGAGGGTATCGGTGTTCGTACGAATATATCCGCTTATTCATACTAAAATATGATTTCATTAAAAGACAAAGAAAAATACGGACCCGTTGTCGCACTCGCCGCGATTTGTCTTATTATTTTCCTGTTTGTTTGGAAATTTGCTCTCTCCGAGCCTCCCATTGACACCGTTCCGCGAGCGGTCATAAAGAGGGCTCCGGAAATAGATTTTAATTACCTGAAAAGCTCCGAAGTCAACTACTTTAAGGAGTATGAAAAAATAGATCCCCTTGAAGAAGATTTAATGGGAAGGGAAGAGCCTTTCTCATCTTATTAGTTATGGATTTAATCGGTAAATTAATTGAAAATGGTTTCTTGGACAGAGAAAAAGCCACTTCTGTAGAAGCGGAAGCGGAGGATTCGGGTAAAGCGAAAGAAGAAGTATTGCTGGAAGAGAATATAATTTCCGAAGAAGAACTTTTTAATTTAAAGAGTGAAGTAACGGGAGTCCCCTTAAAAAAAGATATTGACGTCAGTGAGATAGAAGAAGATGCTTTTCGTCTCATTCACAGGGATTCGGCAAACTACTATAAAATGGTGCCGCTGGGGAAGGATGAGAATAGACTGGAAATAGGAATGGTCTATCCGGAGAATTTGAGAGCTAAAGAAGCTTTAAAATTCATATCCAGGAAAGAACGACTTTCCAATGAAATTTACCTTATTACACCGAGTACTTTTGATAAAATAAATGAAAAATACGGAAAATCTCTGGAAAAGACGGTTTCCCCCTTAATGGAGAAACTGGTTGAGAGGGAGTTTTTTAAAAAAGAAGATGCGGAGAAAATAGAAGAAGAAGCGAATAATAAAAAAAAGACGGTAGAGGAGGTGCTTCTTAAAAGGGAAATAATTCCGGAGGAAGAACTCTTTGCTTTAAAAAGTGAAGTACTGAACACCCCGATAAAAGAAAGCGTCAGCTTGGAAGATATTTCTCAAGATGTGATTGGTCTTATTAGTGAAGATGCGGCAGACTATTATAAAATAGTTCCCGTCGGAAAAAGAGGTGATACGGTAGAAGTGGGAATGGTCTATCCGGAGAATCTAAGAGCCCAGGAAGCGCTGAAGTTCATTTCCCGCAAAAACATTTTTTCTTACAAGACCTACCTTATTTCACTTGCCACTTTCGAGGAAGTGAAGCAAAAATACCAAGCGAGTGACAAGGACTTCGGAACGGCGCTTATGGAGAGGCTGGTGGAAAGGAACTTTTTGGAGGAAGAGCAGGTAGAGAATCTTGAAAAAGAGGCAGAAGGGAAAAGTAAATCAAGAGAAAAAGTGTTACTGGAAGAGAATATAATTTCCGAAGAAGAGCTTTTTGGCATCAAGAGCGAGATTACGGGTATCCCGTTTAAAAGGGATGTTAATATAGAAAATATTCCCGAAGATGTCCTTAATCTTTTTTCCAAAGATATTGTTATTCACTACAGAATGGCTCCTGTGGGAAAAGAAGGCGATACGGTAGAAGTGGGAATGGTCTATCCGGAAGATAGTAGAGCAAAGGATATTTTAAGCATTACGGCGGAGAAAGAAGAGTTCTCTTACAAAATATATCTTATATCGTTTTCCGACTTTAAAAAGATAAATAAAAAATACCGTGCCTCCGCAAAAGAGTTTGAATCGGCTTTAATAGAAAGGATGGTCAAAGAAGGAATAATTGAAAAAGAAAAGGCGAATTCTTTGGAAGAGGAAGCGGAGAAAAGCGAAAAAACAAGAGAGGAGCTGCTTTTACAGCAGGAGGTGATATCCGAGGAGGATTTGTTTAAGTTAAAAGGGGAAGTATTCGGTTTTCCTTTTAGAGACGATTTTAATCCGGAAAATATCGAAGAAGAGCTTTTGCGTCTTATTCCCGAAGATTCGGCGAATTATTACAAAATGGCGCCCATTAATAAGGATGAGGATGTTATAGAAGTGGGAATGGTCTATCCGGAGAATCTAAGAGCCCAGGAAGCGCTGAAGTTTTTAACTCGAAGAGACGAACTTGATTACAGAGTCTATCTTATTTCGCTTAGCACTTTTGGAGAAATAAGCAAGCAATACAGAACTTTGAGCAAAGAAGTGGGAGCCGCGCTGGAAGACCTTGATGATATGGAAATTGAAGAAACGGACGAAGAAAAGTTGGACATGGATGCCGATATTGGCCGCCTCGCGGAGGAAGCCCCTATTGTAAAGGTAGTTGGGGTAATCTTGAGGAATGCTATTGAAGGAGGGGCTTCCGATATTCATATCGAGCCAACAAGAGACAGGCTCAAAATAAGGTTTCGTGTTGACGGGGTACTTCATTCCTCTCTTTATCTTCCCGGGTCGGTGCATCTTGCCACTGTCGCGAGAATTAAAATACTCGCGGGGCTTAAAATCGACCAGCAAAGGCTTCCTCAAGACGGAAGGTTTTCGACCAAAATAAAAGACCAAAGCGTCGATTTCCGTGTTTCAACCTTTCCCACCACCCTTGGGGAGAAGGTAGTAATAAGGGTGCTTGATCCGGTTAAGGGAATTAAAACGGTGGAAGAGCTCGGGGTCACGGAAAAGAATTTCCAGATACTTAAAAAGTCGATAAAAAAACCTACCGGCCTCACGCTTGTCACCGGTCCTACCGGTTCAGGTAAAACGACAACTCTCTATGCTCTTTTAAAGCTGTTAAACGAGGAGAAAGTAAACATAGTGACGCTTGAAGATCCGGTGGAGTATTTTATGGACGGAATTAACCAGTCACAGACACATGCGGATATAGGGTATGTCTTCTCGAAAGGATTAAGACAGATACTTCGTCAGGACCCCGACGTTATTATGGTAGGAGAGATTCGTGATGATGAGACGGCGGATCTTGCCACGCACGCCGCGCTTACGGGGCACGTTGTACTTTCTACCTTGCACACAAATGACGCCACAGGGGTCATCCCCCGTCTTATTGATATGGGAGTTAAACCCTTCCTCATCCCTTCGGCGTTGAATTTGGCGATGTCACAAAGGCTTGTAGGGAAATTGTGTAGTAAGTGCAAGAGGGAAGTTACTCCCAGCGAGGAAATAAAAACGCTTATTGAAGAAGAGTTGAACAAAATTCCTTCTGTAGTGCGTGAAGAGCTTGATATCCCCTCTCCGATTAAGATATACGAGGCGGACGGTTGTAAGGACTGTTCGGAAGAAGGAGTTCAAGGGAGAATGGGTATTTTCGAGGTTTTGTCTATGACCAAGGAGCTTGGAGATATAATAATGAAAAATCCCACGGGACAAAAGGTAAAGGAAGAGGCTTTTCGCCAAGGTATGATTACCTTAAAACAAGACGGAATGATTAAAGCAACACAGGGTTATACGACGATAGAGGAAGTGCTCAGAGCAACTGAAGAGACATAAAAAAAAGAGAACATAAAAATATATATAAATAAATAAAAACAATAAAAATGGAAATGGAAAAGGAAAAAAATTATAAAGAACTTTTAGATAGACTTTTACAAACTGCAATCGAAGAAAACGCTTCCGACTTGCATCTCTCCGTTTCTCATCCGCCGATTATCAGAATAAACGGCAGACTTATTACTCTTACGAATGAAAACATTATCAGCTCTCATGATGCGAGGGAAATTGCCATGGAAATGATGAACAAGGATCAAAAGGAGAAGTTTCTCAACAACTACGAGGTTGATTTTTCCTATAGTTACGGAAATGATGCTCGTTTCAGAGTGAATATATTTTTTCAAAGAGGAGAGATCGCTTGCGCAATGCGGCTTATTCCCGCGCAAATAAGGACACTGGAAGAGCTTCGGATGCCAACCTCTTTGTACGATTTTTGTGATTCTGCTCAAGGGTTTGTTATCGTTACCGGTCCTACCGGCCACGGAAAATCGACTACTCTTGCGGCACTAATAAACAGAATAAATAAGCAAAAGTTTAATCATATTATTACCGTAGAGGATCCGATAGAATACGTGTTTGAAGAAGAAAAATCACTTATTGATCAGAGGGAAATTCATCAAGACGCCCTTTCCTTTCCACGAGCATTAAAGTCCGTATTCAGACAGGACCCCGACGTTATTATGGTGGGAGAGATGAGAGATCCGATAACTATCGCTACGGCGATTACCGCGGCTGAAACGGGACATCTTGTATTTTCTACTTTGCACACCAACTCGGCGAGTCAAACGATGCACCGTATTATTGATTCTTTTCCTCCCGAACAACAAAACCAAATAAGGGCGCAACTCTCTACAGCGCTTCTCGGGGTAATATCGCAAAGAATTATTCCCGGGGTGAAAGGAGGGCTTGTTCCCGCGTGCGAGATTATGGTTTGTACCTCCGCGGTTTCCAATCTGATAAGAGAAAACAAAATTCATGAAATAGATCTTGTTATCGAAACTTCCAGCGAACAAGGAATGATAAGCCTAAACAAATCGCTCTTTAGTCTTATCAAGAAGAGAGAGATATCACTTAAAAACGCTCTTAGTTATTCGAGAAACCCTGCGGAATTAAAGAGAATGGTAGGATAAGCTGGCAAATGACCGTTAGTAAGGTAGTTATAAGTCAAATATATGAAATTTCAATATAAGGCAAGAGACAAAGAGGGAAACGTCCAAGAGGGCGAGGTGGAAGCCTCTTCCAAAGAAGCGGCATTTCTTGTTATACAAAGCTATGATCTTTATGTTGTTTCCCTTACGGAGAAGAAAGTACCCTTTTTCCAGCGCGACTTTACTTTATTTGAACGTATTTCCGGGCAGGATATAGTAATGGTTTCCAGACAGCTTGCGGTAATGGTGGAGTCTAAGATTCCCATTGTAGAGTCGCTTCAAACACTATCAAGACAAATAGAAAAAAAGACATTACGGGAAAAGATACTTGCTGTTGCCGATAAGGTGGAGGGAGGGGTGCCGCTATCCAAAGCTCTTTCTTCTTTCCCCGATATTTTTTCGGACTTTTATGTGAACATGGTAAAATCGGGGGAGGCTTCGGGAAAACTATCCGAGGTGCTTACTTATTTGGCCGATCATATAGAGAGGGACCATGAATTTAACCAAAAAGTGAAAGGAGCGATGTTTTATCCCGCGTTTATTACGGTTATTTTTCTGGGAATAATGATTTTTCTTTTCGTGGTTGTTATGCCCGAACTTACTCAAATACTCCTTGACGCGGGGGGAGAGATTCCCTTTGTGACTCGAATTGTGATAGGAATTTCCGACTTTCTTGTGGAGAACGGGTGGTTTGTTGTTTTGGGGCTTTATTCTCTACTTGTCTTCGCCATCAAATTTTTTACTACCTCCCAAGGAAGGGAAATTCTTGATGAATTCATTTTAAAGATTCCCGTGTTCAATGATTTTTTCAGAAAGACTTATATTATCCGCTTTTCGGAGAGCCTTTCCACACTGATAAGTGCGGGGCTTCCTATTGTGAAATCCCTGCAGATTACAGCCGATATTGTGCAAAATAAAGTTTACAGAGACGCTATCTTGAATATTGCCGATAGCGTTGAACAAGGGAAACAGATGAGCGATATTATGAAAAGACATCCCACTATCTTCTCCCCCGTCTTAATTCAGATGACCCTTGTGGGAGAAAGGAGCGGAAGACTGGGTTCTTCCTTAACAAATATTGTTAAATTTTACCGGGCGGAGCTTGAAAGAACTCTTGATATGTATATAAGTATGATAGAGCCTCTTCTCATAATTCTGCTTGGCGGACTTGTGGGAGGTCTTGTCGCTTCGGTACTGCTTCCTATTTACAATATCAGCATGCAGATGTAATAAATTATTGACATTGAAATTATTAGACCCTATAATGGAATAAGTTGGAATAACAAAAGGTCGACACTTAATTAACTAAAAAGATATGCTACAAAAAATAAAAGAAAACAAAGGTTTTACGCTTATCGAATTAATGGTGGTTATCGCCATTATCGCGATACTTGCTACGGTTGTTCTTGTTTCCCTGCAAAGCGCGAGAGACAGCGCGGA
>CAYSXL010000023.1:0-7220 GCA_964435025.1 uncultured Candidatus Saccharibacteria bacterium
AAAAATTTTTGCTTGCAAAGAATATTCTGAATGTTGTATTACGGGGTCAACCCCGTATATCAACATGCAGAGAAAGCATTATTTTTTTCCTTTCTGTTACTTTTTATTTCCTCACCAACAACTCTACTTTCCAAAGTTCAAAAATTTTTGCTTGCAAAGAATATTCTGAATGTTGTATTACGGGGTCAACCCCGCACCAGTCGGTGCGGGACTCGCCTATAATTAGAGCAAAATCTCGAAAGGTTTTTATTTTTTTATTTTTTCATTATAATGAAAGCAATGTGGAAAGTTGCGGATGAAAAAAATATATTTGTTTCGTGGTTGGTGTGGCATTATATTGTAGCACCAAGGGAAGTTTTAAATAAGTTGAAAAATATTTTTTCTTTCGGGTTGGATTATTTCTCGATTCCTTTTTTAATAAGAACTCTCTTTGCTCCCTGGAGGAAATATAAATTCTCTTATGGTAGGGGATTTGATGCAGCTCGTTTTTTCGAAGCTTTGGCATTTAATACTTTTTCACGCATTATGGGAATGATAATGCGTTGTGCGGTAATTCTTGTAGGAGTATTAACACAGTTGATGGTTTTATTTGTAGGAGTCCTTAGTATTATTTTCTGGATATTCCTTCCCATTATCACAGCGCTTACTTTAATAATATCAATACAATGGTTAATTTAGATATAAAGAAAGCGTCGATTCATAGAGCGCTTCTTTTGAATAAAGTAGTTTTTGCGAGGAAGGCGTGGGTTTTTAGAGATCTCTTCCTGTTTTTTTCTTTTATATTCATCTCTCTTTTTCTCCTGGGAGGTTATATTGAGTTTCAAAGTCCTTCCTTGTCCTTCGCGATAGGGCTGACATCTTTTTTCTTCTTTTTATTCTTTTTGCAGTTGGATCTTTTTTTTAATTACTATCTCCAAAAACCGAAACTTCTTTTGCATATCAAAGAAGCATCAAAAAATATTAGCAAGATAAATATTGCCGAATATTTAACCCTGGATGTCGCATCTATTATTGATAAAACCGAAAGAAGAGGGGGCGCGGATTCATATCTTCTGCTTTTTCATCTTTTAAGGGATACTTCCGACATGGATTTTGTTTTTAATCGTGCACTTATAAATAAGGAAGAAACGTTACGTGAGCTAAATAATATTTTTGAAAGAAAGGGGGAGGTTTTAGAAAAAGGACATTCAAATTGCTTCGAGGAAACCGTAAAAGAGGCTTTTAACGTTGCTATAAAGAGAGGGGGAGAGAGAATTACAGAAGAAGACCTTTTTGTTGCACTGGGGAAGTGTAATAGGTATTTACAAGAGCTTTTATATAGGACCGGTTTAAAAGACGAGGATGTTTTTGAGCTTGCCTGTTGGCAGCGGAGAATTAATAAGAAGGAAGATCTCTTTGCTTATAAAAATCTTATTAAGAGAGGAAGGATTGGAGTAGAATGGGCTTCCGGATATACTCCCTTTCTTGATAAGTTCTCCATCGACTGGACAAGGGCGTTAAAAGCATCCGGTTTTCCGGAAACGGTGGGGCACAAAGCGGAAGGAGTTTCCATAGAGAGAGTACTTTCAAGGAACGAGGCGAATAGTGGTGTTTTGGTCGGTGAACCGGGAACCGGAAGGAGAAGTATAATTCAGAAAATTGTGGGCAAAAGTTTTTTAGGGGAAAGTCTTCCGGAAGTGAATCACCGGCGGTTTTTGGAGCTTAATATGTCATCCCTTTTGGCGCATGCCAACGGAGTGGAGGAAATGGAGAAAGTTCTTGACGAGCTTTTTAGTGAGGCGGCAAGGGCGGGAAACGTGATTTTAATAATCGATGAACTACATAATTATATAGGAGGAGAGCAGAGACCGGGGTATCTTGATATTTCGGGAATGCTTAATTCCTATCTTCACTTGCCCCAGTTTCGACTCCTCGGAGTAACAAGTTTCTCCGGATTCCGTCAAAATATAGAAAAACATTCTTCAATAGCTCCACTTCTTGAAAAAGTAGAAGTAAAAAGTGCGACCAAAAAGGATACCCTTATTCTTATGCAAAAAACCGCTCTCTTTCTGGAAAGAAAGTACCGTAAACTTATTCCTTTTGTTTCTTTGAAAAAAATAATTTATTTATCGGAACGATATATGGAGAATGCCCCTTTTCCGGAAAAAGCACTTGATTTACTGGAAGAAGCGGTGGTGCATGTAAATCAACAAGGAGGGGAAATTCTTCTTCCGGAACACCTTGAGAAAATAGTTTCCGAGCGGACGGAGGTTCCCGTGGGGGATGCCGACGAAAAAGAGAAAGCAACTTTATTAAACTTGGAAAACCTTTTACATGAAAAAATGATTGACCAAGAAGAAGCGGTAAAAGCGGTTTCTTTTGCGCTTAGAAGATCACGAGCGGATATTGATACGAGAAAAGGCCTTATTGGAAGTTTTCTTTTTCTGGGACCTACGGGGGTTGGTAAGACACAAATGGGCAAGGTTCTTGCCGAAGTCTATTTCGGGGACATAAAGAAAACCATTCGCATTGATATGTCCGAATTCCAAAATATATCGGATATTTATCGTCTCATAGGATCTTCGAAAGAAGAAGGTGTACTCACCTCCAAGGTAAGAGAAGACCCTTTTTCGCTTATTTTACTTGATGAAATAGAAAAAGCCCATCCGGACATTCTCAATCTTTTTCTACAAGTTTTGGATGAAGGGCATATTACCGATGGGTCGGGAAGGAAAGTTAGCTTTAAGAACTGTATAGTTATTGCTACCAGCAATGCGGGATATCAAGTCATTTTGGATTCTTTTGAAAAAGAAGAAAAAGACTGGAAAGAGGTAAAAGAAAAAATAATGAAAAACCTCTTTCAAAGAGCGGTATTTAGACCGGAATTTGTGAACCGTTTCGATGAAGTGGTTTTGTTTAAACCGCTTACGAAGGAAAATCTTATCTCTATAGCGGGGCTTCAACTCGAGGAGATGGCGAGTAATTTTAAGGACAAGGATATCAATTTCATTATTACCGATGAACTTCGAGAAAAGATAGTGGATTTAAGTTACGACCCTGTATTTGGTGCAAGGGAGATGCAGAGAGCTATACAGGATAATATAGGGGATGTCCTTGCTTCCGCTATTTTGGAAGAAAAGGTGAAAAGAGGAGAGAGTTTTACTATTAATCCAGAAGATTTTTCCATTGAGAAACAGCACTGAGTTTACAAGAAGAAAATAAAGTTATTAACCGGAGAGCTATCTCCGGTTTTTTATTACTTAGCTATGGAAGCACAAGGGTTGACAAGTTAATATTTGTGGAATAAAATGGAAGCACTATATAAAAAAGTGGGGGAAAGTGGGGAAAACTCTGGGGAAACATACCATTATTTGGGGAAAACTATGTTCATAGGAGAGTATACATATAAAATAGATGACAAAAAAAGACTCGCTGTTCCGGGAAAATTCCGTAGCGCCTTAAAGAAGAAGGCGGTTATCACACGGGGTCTGGAAAGAAGTCTTTTTCTTTTTCCGAAAACGGAGTGGGAGAAGATGGCGGAAAAAATGAACAATCTTCCTTTTGTACAAAAAGATGCGCGAGGCTTTGCAAGAATTATGTTTGCCGGGGCGATGGAGGTAGAGTTTGACTCTCTGGGAAGGATTCTTATACCCGACTATTTAAAGGAATACGCTTCACTTAAAAAAGAAGTTGTTTTTGCCGGTGTACATAAAAGAATTGAAGTTTGGGACAAGAAGATGTGGGAAGATTATAAAAAGAGAACAGAAGATGAAATAGGGAATATCGCGGAAAGATTAAAAGAATTGGGAATATAGGATATGCACACGTCAGTTTTAGTGGACGAAGTATTGCACTTTTTAAAGCCAGAAAGTAACGGAAATTTTATCGACTGTACGGCGGGGAGCGGGGGACACAGCAAAAGTATTTTGGGAAAAACAGAGCCGAAGGGAAAAGTTCTGGCATTCGAATGGGATAAAGATCTTTATAAATTACTTAAAAAAAAGGAAGACAAACGTTTTTCGGTAGTTAACGAGTCCTATACGAATTTAAAAGAAGTGGTGGATAGGGAGGCATTTTATCCCGTAAACGGTATCTTGTTTGACCTCGGGTTTTCCAGTTTTCATGTTGATGAAAGTAAGAGAGGATTTTCTTTTATGCGAGATGAGGTTCTTGATATGCGGTACAACAGGGAAATTCTCCTTACGGCAAAGGAGATTGTAAACAAAGCAAAAGAGAAAGATCTTTTCTACATTCTTAAGAATTACGGTGAGGAGGAATATGCGGGAAGAATTGCAAAAAAGATAGTTTTCAGAAGAGAGAATAAACCAATAAAGAACACGGGTGATTTGGTGAAAATCGTTGAAAGCGCGGTTCCTGAGGAATACAAAGAAAGAAGGATACATTGTGCAACAAAGACCTTTCAGGCGATTAGGATTGCTGTAAACGCGGAACTTTTAAACCTTAAAGCGGCGCTTCCGCAAGCACTTGAGATTTTAGAAAAGGGGGGAAGAATAGTGGTTATATGTTTTCATGGCGGGGAAGAAGAAATAGTTAAAAGTTTCTTTAAAAAAAGCAATGTGGAAATTATTACAAAATCGCCAACAAATCCGGCAGAAGAAGAGATAAATAAAAACGTGCGTTCAAGGTCGGCAAAATTATATGCAGTAACAAAAAAATAAAATGAACAATACTTTCAAACTGATTTGCATATTAATGACGTCCCTTATAGTTGTACTTACTTTTTCCTGTATTTCTCAGATTGTTAGCATTACTCAAGAAACTTATCTTGCTCAGAGGTATCAGGAAAAAATAAATACGATTACAAGGGAAGCGACATCTCCTTTTCAGGTCAATGGAGATATTTCTATGAGTAAGGTTGAAGAGATGGCGCGTGAAAAGAATTTTACGAACTCGGAATCGGTGAGTTATGTGGAAGTACTCGCAACAGAGGTTGTAATTAGGTAAAATGAGCAATCAAAGGCTTTGGCTAATTTTTTGCTTCGCAATTATTGCTTCGGGCGTTCTCGGTTGGCGGCTTTTTAATGTGCAAGTTTTACAAAGCGGAGAGTGGAAAGCGCAAGCACAAGGACAACAAAGACTTTTTACTCAAGTAGAAGGAAATAGGGGAAATATTTATTTAAGCAGTATAAACGGAGAACCTGCCCCTGTTGCAATAAACAGAAAAAAATACTCGGCGTATATTTCTCCGCGGAGACTAAAAGGAATAGAAAATAGGGAGGAATTTGCAGAAAAAGTCTCGCAAGCGCTTTCCATCAAAGGAAAAAACGTTTTGGGAGTAATGGAAAAAGATAACAGATACGAAATTTTGAAAAAGGATCTCTCAGAAGAAGAGGTGGAAGAGGTAAAGAATATTTCTGGTCTTTACTTGGAAAATGAGATTACAAGATACTACCCCGAAGGTGATTTTGCTTCTCATCTTATTGGTTTTATGGGAGGTGAACGGATCGGACAATACGGAGTAGAACAGTTCTACGAGGATATTATTAGCGGGAAAACAGGGATAAGAGAAGGATCAAAAAATCCTTGGGGGAATTTTATTACGAAAGATTCTACAGTACAGGGAGCAAATATCCATTTGAGCGTGGATTACAATATACAGTATTTTGCGGAAAATGCGCTTAAGGAAACGGTAGAGAACCTTAACGCTACCAGAGGAAGTGTGATTGTCGGAGATCCCAATACAGGGGAGATTTTAGCACTTGTAAACCAACCCTCTTTTGATCCTAATAATTATAGAGAAAGTGATGTAAGCTCTTTAAAAAACCTCACTATCCAAGAAACGTATGAACCGGGTTCGGTTTTTAAACCGATTACTATAGCGATAGCATTGGAAAATAATGCTATTGAGCCGGATGACACTTTTTACGATAAAGGAAGTTATCAGATTCATGGGAGAACAATATACAATTATGCCAGGAGAGCCTACGGATCTGTGAGTATGACGGAAATAATAGAGAATTCCATTAATACGGGAATGGTTCATATACAAAGGCAAATGGATAATCATGATTTTTTGGAGTATTTAAAATCCTTTAAGTTTTTCAAACCCACAAATATTGATCTTCACGGAGAAGTTTATTCTCGAAACAGGCCCTTTCTGGAGGGTCATGACGCTAATTTTGCCACGGCGTCTTACGGGCACGGAATAGAGGTTACGCCGATGCAGCTTTTCCGTGCTTTTTCCGTTATTGCCAACGGAGGAAGAATGGTTGATCCGTATATTGCCGAGGACTTTGTCCCCGCTTTATCCGGGGAGAGAATTATATCTCCTGAAACTTCCAATTTGGTAACGGAAATGTTAGTTAGTACAGTTGAACAGGGTTTTGGAAGTACGGCGAAGATCCCGGGGTATTATGTAGCGGGCAAAACCGGGACAGCTCAAATTCCGTGGTCAAAATTTGGAATTTCCCGGTTAGGATATTCTGACAGGACCATTCAAGGGTTTACGGGATATGCCCCCGCTTTTGATCCGGAATTTGTTATTTTAGTTAAAATTGATGAACCACAAACACGTTCTGCAGAAGTGTCTGCTGCGCCGCTATTTAAAGAGATTGCCGAGTATGTTCTGGAATATAAGAAGATTCCTCCCGACTATGATGTTTCGGAATAAATAATAAATGAAATATTTTTTAAGAAATAAAAAAGTAATATTTATTACGGGAGACAGAAAAGGAGAAACCTCTTCTGTTGTTGATTTTGTCTGCAAGCACAATTTTTCCGTTCTACATATTGGTAGTATACCGGGTGTCTTTGATATTCCTAAAATCTTGAAAAATGAAATTATAATTTTCGAAGATAACGAAAATATCAGTACGGGAGAAATAAGAAATTTCTTGAACGCTCTCCCCAAAGCGGTTTTTATTATTACGCAGGCTGAAAAAAAATCGAGAATAAAAAGATTACTTCTTCATTTTCCGGAGAGATGGCTTCTTGTCGTTGATTTTTCTATTGCGGGGAAACTAAGAGGCAAGAAAACGAGAAAAATGCTTACTTTCGGCATAAACAAGAAAAAAGCGGATTTCTTTATCACCGATATAAATCAAAAAGAAAGTGAGACCAATTTTAAGGTCAACTATAAATCCAATATCATCCCTTTTTGGATAAGCGAAAAATTAAAAAAGAAGGAAGTGTACAGTATACTTCCCGCTCTTTGTGTAGCAGAAACTCTTAGCCTTAATTTAGCAGAGGTCTCTTTTAGAGTAAAAGAAAAACTCAAATCC
>CAYSXL010000024.1:0-6733 GCA_964435025.1 uncultured Candidatus Saccharibacteria bacterium
CACTCTGCTATAGAGATACACTCTGATCGATCTCTACAGCAAAGAAGAAAGGCAATGAGTGGCTTCAAAGATGGAAAGTACAGAGTTCTTGTTGCTACCGATATTGCTGCTCGAGGAATTAATGTTTCCGATATTTCCATTGTAATAAACTATGACCTGCCGGAAAACTCAGAAGACTACGTTCACCGTATCGGAAGAACAGCAAGAGCGGGAGCTACCGGAAAAGCGATATCTTTTGTTACTCCGGATCAAAAAAGAAGCATAAAGCAAATTGAGAGATTAATGAAAAAAACTATTACCGTAAAAGAAACGCCTACTTTAGCCGGTAACAAAGCGGAACCTACCAATAATTTTCAGAAAAATCATAAAAGAAAGAAAAATTATTACAAAAACTTCCGTAAGAAAAAACAAAGATGAGTATTCGAAATGTTGCCATCATCGCTCATGTGGATCACGGAAAAACAACTCTTGTTGACACGCTGCTCCATACCTCAAACACAAAGCTCTCTAAAGAATTTTCGGGAACTCAGCTTATTATGGACTCCGATGATATGGAGAAAGAAAGAGGGATTACTATCTTTTCAAAAAACGCTTCTGTTTTCTGGAAAGAAACAAAAATTAATATTATTGATACCCCCGGTCATGCAGATTTCGGCGGTGAAGTAGAAAGAGTTCTCTCTATGGCTGACGGATGCCTTCTTTTAATTGATGCAAAAGAGGGTCCGATGCCACAGACAAGATTTGTGCTTAAAAAAGCACTTACCTTGCAAATTCCCATAATTATCGTTGTTAATAAAATTGACAAGCCTGACGCGAATTCAAGTAAGGCGGTTGAAAAAACTCTTGATTTGTTTTTAGAGCTTGGATCAACAGAAGATTTTCTTGACTTCCCTATTATTTATTCAAGCTCCAAGGAAGGAAAAGCCGGGCTAAGTCCAAAAATTGAAGAAATGGAAGATGTCTCTCCCCTTTTTAAGGTTATTTTAGAACAAATCCCGGAGCCCCGCGGAAAGAAAAACGCTCCATTACAATTCCATATTACCTCCCTTGCTCAAGATGCTTTCAAAGGAAAGATAGCAATCGGAAAAATTTATAATGGTACTATAAAAAAAGGACAAGAAGTTTCGCACATTAACCGTGAAGGAGAGATTAAAGATACTAAAATTACTTCATTAATGAGTTTTGTTGGGCTCGAAAGGCAAGAAACAGAAGAGGCCCATGCCGGAGATATTATTGCTGTTGCCGGTATTCCTGATATCACTATTGGAGAAACCCTTGCAGATAAAGAAAGCCCTTCTCCTCTTCCTGTTTTAAATATCGACCAACCAACGGTAAAGGTACAATTTTTTCCAAACAACTCTCCTTTGTCCGGCGAAGAAGGAGAGTTTAGTACATCAAGACAGCTAAGAGAAAGAATTTATAAAGAGCTGCAAACCGACGTTGCTCTCCGAATTGAAGATGGCGAAGGAGAGTCGTGGGTTGTTTCTGGAAGAGGAGAATTACACCTCGCTATTTTAATTGAACGTATCCGCCGAGAAGGCTATGAACTTCAAGTTGGAAGACCCCGAGTTGTTACAAAAATGGAAAACGGAAAAACTCTTGTCCCTTATGAGAAAGTTTCTGTTGAAGTTCCTGAAAGTTATTCAGGAATTGTCATTGAAAAACTTGGAAAAAGGAACGGAATAGTTAAAAATATGGAGACTAATGAAGGAATTACTTTTTTGGATTTTCTTATTCCTACTCGTGGTCTTTTCGGCTACAGAGGAGAGTTCTTAACCGACACCAAAGGATTAGGAATAATGAGCAGTGCTTTTAGTCATTACGGAGATGATGCAACAAATTGGAAAGACAGGGAGCAAGGTTCTCTTACCTCTCTTTTTTCCGGCCAGACAAATCTTTATGGTCTAATTAACATTCAAAAAAGGGGAACTCTTTTTCTGGGGCCGGGCACTACTGTTTATAAAGGACAAGTCATTGGCCAACATTCACGTAGTGGAGACTTGGGAGTAAATCCATGCAAATCAAAAAAACTAAGCAATGTGAGATCGAAAGGAGAAGGAACTTCCGATCATTTTAATGCTCCCAAAAATATTACCCTGGAAGCAGCTCTTCTTTATATCGGAGATGATGAGCTTGTGGAGGTAACCCCTAAGTCGGTACGTATTAGAAAAATAATACTGTAACCTTTCCCCTTGTTTATTTTGTTAACTCCACGGTTATACTCTCTAAAGAGATTCCGCCGTATTGTTTTTCACTGATCTCTTTATTTTCCTCTAAAATATTTATTTTAAATCCGGCTTCCTCTATTTTTTTTAAATACTCTTCTTTTAACAGAGCTCCGGCAACGCAACCGGCCAATAAATCTTCATCTTTTCTTTGTTCTTCGGAGAGTTCTTCTAAGAGAACAATATCTGAAAGATAAATCTTTCCTCCCGATTTAAGAACTCTATACGCTTCGCTAAAAGCCTTGTTTTTGTCCGAAGTAAGGTTTACCACACAATTAGTAGTTATGATGTCTACTTTTTCATTTCCGAGCGGTAAATTTTCAATGTCTCCCATCAGAAACTCAGCATTATTCACTCCCTTCTCTTTTGCGTTTTCTCTTGCCTTTTTTACCATCTCTTCTGTCATGTCCACACCGATTACTTTTCCCGTATTACCTACTTTTTTAGCAGCTAAAATAGCGTCTACCCCTGCTCCCGATCCTAAATCGAGAACGGTATCCCCTTCTCCTATCTCTCCAAATCCGAGAGGATTTCCACAACCAAGACCGAGATTAGCATCACCGGCAACTTCTAAATCTTCCTCGGAATAGCCGATCTCTCTTGCCGTTTTTTTCCCGCTGTCACAACCACAACTACACCCACAAGAGATATTGCGGGAAGCTATTTCCTTATATTTTCCTTTAATAATTTTTTTGTTGTTGTTTCTCATTTTTAAATTCAATTTATTTGTTTTCATAATAACAGACTCTATTCTTTTTTTCAAACAAAAACCCGGAAAGTTATTCCCGGGCCTTTTACTTTTAAGAGCTTGTTCTCCGAATTTTTAGTTTTTGCCTTAGTTGTCAATGAGCTGAAACTCCTCCGCCAGTGCTCGAGCTGCTTTTTTTTCCTCTTCCTTTTTTACTACAACCATAATGGTAATATTTGAAGAAGAGAAGGTTTCAATATTGACTCCGGAACGACTTATAGCATTAAATATCCGGATAAAGTAGTTGGGGTCTTCCTTCATCATGGGAGAAACCAGCGTTAACCCGGATACGGGCATTGAGTTGCCAACTTCACCCAGCTGCGTAGCACTTTTTTTGCTATCTCTCAACCTGGATATTGCTTCCTCCATATCCTTTTTAGCACAAAGTAAGGTAATATCGGCCGCTCTATGTTTGGTGGTTTGAACACTATCAATGATATTAATATCGCTCAAAACGCTAAATATTTTAGCTACCACTCCCGACTCATTAAGAACACCGGAAATCTTAACCTGTTCCGCTTCTTGGATGATCAATCCTGTTTGATCTCCAGGGTCTTGGCTCTCCATCTCACCAAGGCTGCTTCCAAAGCAAACAAGCGTACCTCCGGTTGAGCTCCCACAACTGGAAGAAAGAAGAACTCTAATTTCCACCCCCAGATTTTGTGCCAATAGCGCTGCTCTGTCCATCAGTTTACCCCCTCCGGCACCGGTAAACTGAACCAAGTTATTGTGAGAAATCCGTTCGTATCTTTTGGCACGAGGAACAATGCGAGGATCTACGGCGTATATGCCGTCTACATCTGTGAAGTTCTCGCAGTAATTACTTCCCAGGGCGGCCGCAAGAGCAATGGCGGTTAGGTCGGAACCACCTCGGCCCAAGGTAACTACTTCTCCTTGAAACATACCCTGAAACCCCGTTACCACAACAACTTTCCCTTTGTCTGTTAATTCTTTAATCCTTTCAATGCCTGCAATGCCTTTAATCTTTCTCTTCGAATCGGTCTCTATCTTAATCTCTCGTCCCGTAAGAGAAACCGCTTCTTTCCCTAGCTCGGTTATTGCTATGGCCAAGAGCGTTGCTGCTTTTGTTTCACCTGTCCCCAATAATTCATCTACTTCGTTTAAAGGCGGATTATTGGAGATTTCTCGTGCCTGCTTTAACAAATCATCGGTTTCCCCTTTCATAGCAGATACAACCACAACAACTTTATCTTTTTTTGCGGTTTCAACTATATGTTTTGCCACTGCCTCTATGTCCTTTAGTGAGCGCAAAACACTTCCTCCATATTTCTGTACAATCATTACTTCACTCTCCTTTTCTTAGAAATTGAAGAATAAAAAAAATAGAGCAAATTTTAAAAGGTACATAATCCGCTCCTTCTACCATTACTATACAATAATTTCAGAAAAAAACAATCCCCGGCTTTTTATTGTTTTTCCCGTTTTTAATTTTTAGCGGTTATAATTTTACATTCTTCAACCTCACTGAATTTAAAACCACTGATATAGAACTAAAAGCCATTGCCCCGGCCGCAATAATGGGCCCAACCATAGTGGCCAATACACCAAAAGCGGCCACGGGAAGCGCTATGACATTGTAGAAAAAAGCCCAGAAAAGATTTTGCCTAATTGTTCTGAAAGTTGCTTTGCTTAATTTTACGGCTTCTACTAAAGCATTGAGTTCTCCTCTGACTAGCGTAATTGCTCCCGCTTCAATGGCAATATCTGTTCCAGTGCCGATAGCAACTCCAACATCAGCTTGGGTTAATGCCGGTGCGTCATTAATTCCATCACCGGTCATAATCACTTTTACTTTTCCCCCTTCTTGAAGTTTCTTTATCACATCTACTTTTTCATTGGGTAAAACTTCGGCGATAACTTCATCTATCCCGATTGTCTTGGCAACAGCTCTGGCCGTTTTTTCGTTATCCCCGGTTAGCATAACGGTTTTAAAATTCATTTCATGAAGCTTTTTAATAGCTTCTTCTGTTTCGTCTTTTAAAGTATCTGCCACAGCAATTATCCCCGAAATCTTTCCGTCAACAGCAACAAGCATGGCTGTTTTACCCTCCTCTTCCAGCTTGCCCAAGCTATCTTTTGCGGACGATACATCAATATTATTCTCTTCCATTAAAAGCCGCCTGCCGATTAAAACTTTTCTGTCTTTTATTTCAGCCATAATTCCTTTGCCAAAAACTGCTTTGAAATTCTTAACATCAGATAAAATCATTCCTTTATTTTCCGCTTCTTTAACAATGGCTTGTGCTAAAGGATGCTCAGAGCTTTTCTCTGCTGACGCGGCAACTTGTAAAAATTTTTCTTCTGTCTCATTCCCAAGGGCCTTTATGTCGGTTACGGCCGGCTTTCCTTTTGTCAAAGTTCCTGTCTTATCTAAAACTATAACTTTAGTTTTTCCCATTAGCTCAATCGCTTCTCCCCGGCGAATAAGAATTCCCTGTTTTGCGCCCCGGCCAATGCCGACGGTTAAAGCGGTCGGAGTAGCCAAGCTCAAAGCGCAAGGACAGGCAATAATAAGCACGGTAATAGACGCCACAATTGCCACAAACCAGTTACCAGCCAAAAGCCATCCTAAAACAGTTAGAGTAGCAATTGCTAAAACAACTGGAACAAAAAAAGAAGTAACTCTATCAGCAAATTCTTGAATAGGGATGCGGGAGCTTTGAGCTTCTTCAACTAATTTAACCACTTGACTAAAGAAAGTGTCTTTGCCGATTTTTGTCGCTTCTATATTTAAAGCCCCTTCCTGGTTTATAGTAGAGCCAATAACTTCGTCTCTCTGTTTTTTTTCTACCGGGAGAGATTCGCCGGTAGCCATTGATTCGTCAATTGATGACTGTCCTTCAATAATTATACCGTCAGTTGGAATCTTCTCACCGGGCCTGATAACCATAATGTCTCCGACTTTCAATTCCTCTATCGGAATTTCTTTCTCCGTCCCTTCAACCATTATACGGGCAGTTTTCGCTTCCAGTTCTAATAATTCCCTTAAGGCCTCGGATGTTTTTCCTTTTGCTTTTTCTTCTAAATACCTTCCCAATAAATGAAATGACATTATAAATGCAGAAACCGTAAAAAAGACCGGAATATCAGGGACAAAAAACGCTGCTATGCCGAAAAGATAAGCGGCATTGTCTCCCAAGGATATAAGAACGTCCATATTGGCATAAAACCGGCGGATTGCTCTTATGGCTGACAAGTGAACATTAAAACCTAAAATATAAACCACTATAAAAGCAAAAACAGCTTCCACCGCTCTTTGCAGTAAAGGATCAAAAATAGGCCTGCCAAGATACATCAAAATCATCATCAACATTAACGGAACGCTTAAAAAAAGGCCCCAAAATGCCCGGGATTTTGCCTGTTGAATATTTTTTTTCTCTTCAATTTCCGCTTCTGTCTCTTCAAGCTCTTCAAAAACGCTGTAACCGGCCTTTTCTATTTTAGATTTGACATCTTTCAAAGAAACTGATTTTAGCGAATAAACAAAAGAGATTTTCTCGTTACTAAAATCAATCTCAATTTCTTTTATCCCCTTAAATTCCTCTAAGACTTTTTTTATAATGCCGGCGCAATGCGGACTGCTCATCCCCTTTACCTTTAAAACAACTCTTTCTTTTCCAACACTTGTCTCATCTTCTTTAAACGCTTTATAACCCAGCTTCTTTACTGCTTCTATTATCTCTTCTTCGGAAAAATCTTCTCCCTCAATAAATGCTTTTTTGTTTGTAAAATCAACTCT
>CAYSXL010000025.1:0-6707 GCA_964435025.1 uncultured Candidatus Saccharibacteria bacterium
TTTATCTACGTTTCTGATGTATGTTCTTCTCCTTTCGGGTTGTTTTTTAGGCATAACAGAATTTTATTTGATATATTAATCCCTTTTTTTACTATACCTATAATTTCGCTCTTTGTAAAATATCCTCTTCCACTACTTCCTTCGGTTTTCCGTATTTAAGTTTCGATGCCTTTCTGGCAGCTTTTGCAACTTCTTCGTTCCCCGGAGCAGGTTTTGGCGCATTCACTTTAAACGGAGAAGCAACTTTTCCCTCTATCATCATGCGTGTAATATATTGAAAATTATCCAAGTTAGTCAGATCAAACTTGGAAAATTCCGGCTGAAAATGTTTTTCAAAAAATTCCGCATCACCGGTCCCAATCCTATAAGAAACCATTGTTCCCACATTCCCGATTACCGCATCTCTTATTTCTTCCTTGAGTTGAGGCATGTATTGATGGGCAAGTATAAGATTTAGCTTGTATTTCCGCGCCTCCGAAAGTATGGTAGCAACACTGTCTGTGGTAAAGTTTTGAAATTCGTCTACATACAGATAGAAATCCTTTCTCTCTTCCTCGGATACTCTGGCTCGCCTTAAGGCGGCTATCTGCATTTTAGAAACCAAAATTAATCCCAAAAGTGAACTATTAACTTCTCCCGTAAGCCCTTTGGATAGATTTGCTAAAAATATCTTTTTTCCGTTCATTATCTTGTTTAAATCAAAACCTGACTTTTGTTGCCCTACAATGTTTCTCATCATCTCGTCGGTAATAAATCTCCCTATCTTTGAGACCACGTACCCAAGCATATCCGAGCGCGTTTGCCCCGTGGTTTGCTTCCACTCTTTAAGCCAAAAGTTTCTCACCATGTGGTCGGTAACCTTGCTTAGTTTTTCTTCCATGAATTTTTCGTCAGTAAATATACGGGGAATTTCTGCCAAAGTTCCGGGGTTGTCCTTATCAGCCATAATGGCAAGCATCGCGTTCCTCATATAATACTCGAACATGGGGCCAATAATCTCCGAAGGAAAAAGATGAGAAAAAATAGTTACCATTTCCGAAACAGCAAAATCACGTTGTTCGGGAGTATCCCATTCAAGCATATTAAGCCCGCATGGTCTTGCCCTGTCAAAAGGCTCAAAGAGTACAACATCATCAATTCTGTCCTCCGGAACATTTTTTAAAGTATCTTCTACAAGATCCCCGTGCGGATCCACTATTCCGACTCCTTCTCCCTTTTCCATATCTTGCCTAATCATTTCTCTCATAACTGTAGTTTTACCAACACCAGTTTGTCCTATGATATAAAAATGCCTTCTTCTGTCGTTTCGCGTAGCAATATTCACCTCTTTCTTCTCACCTCTGTAAACAGCTTCTCCAATAGAAAGAAGTCCCTTTTCTTGAAGCTCGGATGGAGGCGGCGCTTCTTTGGTTTTTACCCATTTAATATAGGGGCTCTCAATATGTGATAAAGGAAAATGAAAAATACTTGCAAGTTCCGTGCTGTTTAGTATGATCGACTGATCCTCTCTAAAATCTCTAAAACTGAAATCATATATCATACGTTTAAGCCTCCTTCCTTTCTCTACCTTTTTAAATCCGAACCCGTTAAGCCCTGACATAAACTGAGAAAAACTGCCTTCCATGTTGCGTAAAATTTCTTGTGCTCTTTGTTTGTCTTTTGCTACTCCGAGAAAACGAACGTTAACTTCAAATCCCGGTTTTTTGATTTTTGACCTGATCATTTGCACCGTAGCTTCGTCAACTTTTGCTCCTTTTCTTTCCCGAGACGCATCATCCTTTTTATCACTTTTAAACATCTCCCCTATTTCCCTGAAGAATTTTATCAAATTACCGGCGCAAACATATTTTACCGCTTCATCGAGCTTCTTTTCATCATTGATAAGCTTACTTAAGAGTTTCTCTCCTTTTTTCGCTAAATTAAAAGTAGCCGGTCTTACCACAATTTGAATACCCGACCCCTCGTCAGGACTTATTTTTCCAACCGAATTAACAACCGCCTCCAAAGGGTCTCTCCCGAGATCCTCATAGGTATTAACCGGAAGAAAAAATGTCTTTTTTAGTTTTAGATATGAAGCAACAATTTCTCCTTCGGGCTCAAAAATAGTATAATCATCCGATATTTTTTCTACCACAGCTCCGGAATAAGCTCCTTGTATATACTTGTTAATAGACTTCTCATATTGGGAGGGAACAGCAACATAAAAAGAAATATCTCCTCTTCCTGTTTCTGAAGCAATTTCGAAAACAACACGAGGAACTCCTTTAAAAAACTTCTTTAGCAAGTTTTCTCCTTTATCCATATAAAGAAAATTGGCATAAAACTGTTCCATTATGGAAATCATCTTTCTTTCTTCTTCCTGCTTGTTTCCATGCTCCTCTCCCTGATTTTCATATTTCGGAAGTTTTACAAGAAAAAGAGCCATGTCCAAACTGCGCTTTAATTGTTCCTTTCTTTTTTTTCTAAACACTAAAACCAAAACAAAGAAAAAAAGAAAGAAAACGGAAATAGCGATAATCAAATTGAGAGAAACTACCATTTTATTTTTTTAGAAATTTCTTATAAGCGCCGTCTTTCGCTAAAACGTCATGATATATGTCAAGCAGAAAGGGATTGTTTTCTTTTTCCGCTTCCTTTATGGAGTGCTCCAGCCCTCTTTCTTCTCCCACTTTTAAGAGATATTTTATTTTATTTTTTACCAGTAGCTTCTTTTCCTCTTCCCTTTTTTTCATACCTACATCTGCATCCTCTCCGGTCGGAGGAAGAGAAGATGGCGAGAAAGTTGGTTCTTTCTCCCTGGACTCTTGTCTTTTTTCTTCTTCTTTTTTTTCTTTTTCCACCTCTTCCGGAGAAACTCCCTTCTCTTTGTACCATTCACTAAGTATCTCCTTGCTCATCTCTTGTTTTTCGATGTCTTTGGGCTCTTCCATATGGATTAAGTTTAATTTTATTTATTTATTATAGTCTAACAAATAAAAAAATAAACCCTCTTCCAAATCAAGGGCCTTTAGATTTCCCCACCACACCCGGAATTATTCTCCCATTGCCTGTAACTGAACTTTCCTAAGCCGCGCACTGTCAAGCTCAACAAGCATAAGGCTTTGCCACTGTCCGAGCTGAAGCTCTCCTCTGATAATATTTAAAGTAATCGTTGTTAATAAATATATGGCATTACAGTGTGAGTGTCCGTTCTGACATTCGTTCTCGCAGACATTGACCGTTCTTTTTGTAAGATCGTCATGTCTGTAATTTTTTGATCTGGGAGCACGGTTTTCAAGATTTTCCTTGATATCTTCAAGTAAAAGAGGTTCATTTTCATTTATCATAAGCCCGGCCGAAGTGTTTAGGAGCTGAATATTCAGGATACCCTCTTTTATGCCGGACAAATTAACAAAATCTTTCAGTTGATTCGTAAAATCAATAAAATCAAAAATCTCCTTTGTTTGAAATTCTAAAATTTTGTTCTTTATTTTCATATTCACGCATATTATCACAAAATAAAAAATCATCAAAAAGCTTTTACAAAAAATGAGGGCATCTATGTACTCACCATACCTTTATTTTTCAACCTGCATCGCCTTCCCTTCTATAAGAGCTGAGTTTGTTCTGTTCTCTTTTTGTTAAAACCAAAAGCTCTTCATCAATATCAAGAAGTCCTTCTTTTTCTTCTTCGGAAACCATTTCTTTCCAGTCGCCAAGCAAAACCTCAAATCCATAAGAACGAGCCACTTGCTCTATTTTTTCTTCGGAATGAAAGTATTTTACCGTTTCCGCTCCCTCTATATATCCTGAATTCGGATTTCCGGACTCCTTGAAAAATTTAATTGCAAACTTATCGCCTTCCTTAAGTTTTTTAGTCTCTCCGCTTGGAAACTCCTCTCCCCTATAAAGGTAACGCGCGTTAGTCGAAAAACTCTTCAGCTCGGGATTTGTATTTACCGTAGCGACAAGCTTGCCGCCTCTTTTGAGTTTTGCGGCAAGTAAGGTGAAGAGTTCATCCAAGTCCTCTATGTATTCGATTACATACTTCATCATGACAATATCAAGCTCTTTGTCTTTAAGTCCGGAAAGATATTCCGTAATCTCTTTATTTTTAAAGGAAATAATGTTTTTACGCTCTTTGTATTTTTCGGTAGAAATATATTCCTTGGCAAGTTTAAGCATGTGCGGAGAGGCATCTACCCAATCAATATGGTTTTTAGGATTATTAACCAGTCTCCGGAAAAGTTTATGATATCTGTCCGGATGCGCGCCCCCTCCAAGTTCGGCAACATAAAGTGGATCCGCTACGTCTTTTAACTGATTTGCAACAACCCTATCAACAGCTTCAGCCGCTTTAAAATTCTTTTCATTTTGCTCGTGCTCGGCAAACTCTCTGGCAACCTCGGGAGAAAAGAACATCTTTGATTCTCTGGCAAGTTTCTCTTTTTTAATTTTGGCAAAAATATATCCCGACAAAGCAGGACCGGTAAAGGTCGTGATAATACTTAGAAAGATAAGTGCCGTAACCAAGTCCATGCTAAGAATTTCCAGGTGCTGGCCAACCGCAATTACGGCAAGAGTGGTAGATAGCTGGGGAATACCGATAGTTCCCAGAAAGGCGCTTTGAGGAGCGGTAAATCCGACCAAGCGTCCGGAAATCCAGATTCCTATGAATTTCGACGCCATGGAAGCGAAAATAATTGTAAAAAACAAAACAATCGTCTCTCTTGCCTCCAGAAATACCATTAAATTTGTTTGCGCTCCAAGTACTACAAAGAAGATAGGAATAAAAAGACCATAGGCAAGAACATGTATTTTTTCTTTTAACGAAGTGTCCTTGATGGTTTCCGACAGAATAATTCCGGCAAAAAAGGCGCCGATTATAGAGTGTAGTCCCAGTGCTTCGGATATGATGACCATACCGACCAAAACCGCAAAAACCACGCGAATATCTCTTTCAAAAACATCCTTTTCCCTTGCTTTAGAGAAAGAAAAAGTCTTCTTTAAGTGGGGAATTCCCCACTTTATAATACCGATTATAAAAAGAGTGATAATAAAAATTATCACAAATAGGGGAAGTGGAAGAGGTGTGGCGGCAAATAAATACTGCAGGGCTATAGCAAGAAAAATAAGACTGGCAATGTCCTGCATCATTATCACAGAAACCGCTGTACGTCCTATCTTTGAATAGAGCAATCCCCTTTTTTCAAGAAATGGAATAAGAACGGCGATTGAAGAGGAAATAAAAATTATTCCGAGCAAAATGGAAACAGCCGTACCGTAGCCGAGTAGAATACCTACCCCTAATCCCGTAGCAAACGAAATAGCACCTGCAATTCCGGCAATAAAAAGCGACTCTTTCCACACAAGTTTCATTCCGGAAAAGCGAACATGGAGCCCTGCCATAAACATCAAAAAAACAAGTCCGAGGCTTTTAAAGAACTCCAGTGTGGTATCAGGGGTCACAACTCCTAAGCCATGGGGGCCCACTACCATTCCCCCTACGATAAGAGCGATTATCCAAGGCACATGAAAACGCCCAAAGACTTGTGAAAAGACAAGGGCGGTTAAAATAATGATAAAAAAAGATGCAAACTCAAACATTTTCTTTTATTCGTAAAACTTTTAATAATTTAGAGAATTTATTTCAATATGGGATAATGTTTTCTTTTTTTTACTATTTACTCATCATATCACAAAATAAAAACCAAATAAGTAAAGTATCAAGCATCTAGAATCAATAATAATTTTGGAATTACTTCCCCGCTTTGGGAATTTTGAGCCACTTATTGGATGCCAAATACCAACCGGACACATCCGCTTTTTAAAATTTTTAGCACCTTTACTTTAGCATAATTTAGAAAAAAATTAATAACCTCTTTTAATTTCAACAGCTTTTCCCTTAATAATTGCAACTGACATTTTCTCGTAGGCAGAGGAAAGGATTCTTTGAAAAGTACTTTGTGATGTTTTCATTTTTTTTGCACAATCAATCTGACTAAGTTTATCTATGTTTTTTAATTTCAACGCTTCAACTTCTTCACTGCTAAGTTTAACAACATCAAGTTTTCTTACCGGCACTCCCCTTGGCTTGAAATAAGAAACCTTAGGTGAAAAAGATATTTTTCTTTTTAATTTTGGTCTTGGCATATTATAACTTATTGAGTTTTTCCAAAATATATATATGATAATAAAGAAAGAGGGCCTCTCCCCGTCCCGCATATAACGGAACGGGACCCAGGGCCTTCTTTTTATTTTTGGTCCTCAATTTCGGATAACCTTTCTTTTACAGCCTTAAGCTCTTTTTCAAGGCTTTCGACTTCTTCTTTGAGCATCTCGGACTCTTCATTCTTTGAGAAAAATCTTCTACCGTATCCCTCTCCCCGAAAGCAAGGACCCATTCTTCTCCCACTTCCCATTCCGTACCCAAAAGGACCTGTTTTATCAAATCTAGGCATATATTTGTGTAATTGGTGAATAAATCGACCTTTGTATTATAAGTATATACCCATAACTATCTTTTGTCAACTTTTTAAAAAAACAGAGAAAATCCTCTGTTTTTATCTTGTTTTTCCAGTTAACGTGACCAGCTAAAAAAGGAAATTTAAAAGAAATCCTAGCACGATAATACCAAGAGACAAAATTGCCCCGTAATAAAAAAGGAGTTTTTTTTGCATCGCTTTTTTCAACAGAATAAATTGGGGCAAAGAAAGTGTTGCAACCGC
>CAYSXL010000026.1:0-5400 GCA_964435025.1 uncultured Candidatus Saccharibacteria bacterium
TGATGAAGTGGGTGTGGCCTTCTTAATGAATGGAGATGAGGAGATAGGACTAGATATCAGACATGAGGGATTTCTTTTTGAGGGGAAAGACTTTATTCATGCTTCGCTCAACAAAGGAGAGGTATCCAAGGAGGATTTTCTTGAGTTCTTAGAAGAGAGTGATTATGATGGTGTAAACTTTTTCAAAGTAGACTATTAAAAACGATAAAATTATGGAAAATAAAGAAAAGCTTCAAAAAATAACTAATGAATTAATTAAAAAAGAAGGAAATATTATAGGAGATGTAGTAAAGTCTCATGAAAAGTTTATCCGCTTTAAAGAAGGAGACGAAGGACTAAAAAAAATAGAAGAAGAAACAAGAGAACTGGGTTACCCCGTTGATTTTAAAAACATAAAACCGCAAGAGTGGTATCCAGTCTTCCTCCCAGTGATTATTTTCGTTATTGCTAAAGATACTTTTAAGTGGAATAAAGATGATATAAAAGAATCAGCTACCTTTGTTTTAAAGAATTCTTTTATTCTCAAAACGGTCTTAAGATACTTTGTTTCTGTGGATCGATTGCCAGAAATATTTCTTAAGTTCTGGAAAAAATCATATGATTTTGGTGAATTAGAAATAGTAAGCATGGATAAAGACAGAAAGAAAATGATAATAAGAATAAAGAATTACGACGTCCATCCAATAAACTGCATTGCTTTTTCAGCAATGGGAAAGGAGATGGTCAAATACGTAACCGCAAAAGAAGATGTTGATATTAAAGAAACGAAGTGTATACATAAAGGAGATGAATTCCATGAATATATTGTAACTTGGTAAAATTTATTAATAAATTTTTAAAGCAGTTCTTAAATAAAAACATGTCAATATTTGGAAGAGATAAAATAAAGGTCTATAAAAATACAACTAAAAAATATGCGAAATAGGTTTGAAAGCTTTGAGGCAGAATACGACAAAGAGAAAAACTACAAAACTATTTTGGAATACGGGGAAAACATCGAAGCCCCGGACCCAAAAGATTTTAAAGGAATATATCCTCCCGGCGAAATCGGAAAAGATTTAAATTATCTAAGATTAACCAAAAAAAGGATTGAAGAGGATAACTCTCAATTGGACACAATAGAGAAGGGGATTCAAGAAGATAACAGAAAGAGAAGCGAATGTCTGGAGATAATATTGACCGACCAGGTATATGACGGAGATTGGTTTGGGGGAGAGGCGATGACCTCTAAAACTTCTGAATACGATGATATAAGGAACGGAGTGGATATGGTAGTTGAATTTGACAAAGAGGAGACGGAAAGAATGGCTCTTGCTATAGACGCTTCCACGGCCTCTAATATTAGAGTTATCGAAGACAAAATAAAAAATAACTTAGAAAAACTGAGAAACAAAGAGCACTTGCAGGAGGTCAAATATTTTAAATCTCAAATAAGGGATGATAAGGGAGAGTACTACCAAGGAGGTCTTACGGACTTAGTCCCGGTAGTGGTAGGAGCGGATAAAGATAATGTAGATAATCTTTTTGAAGTTTTTGCGGAATTAAAATCGTTGGAAAAAAATCCTAATAAGTCTGCTAAAGAGAGAAGAATGGAGCTAAGGAGAAATCTGTCCGAAAATCCAATTCAAGGCGTATTTTTGGGAGAAATAAAAACTCAACTGGAAACATACAAGAAAGTTATGAGGAGCGAAGATGAAAAAATTAGTGAAAAATGTGATTCACTTTTAGAAATTATTAATGAAGTTACTAAGGAAAAGACGGAGGAAGGAGTATACTCAGAAGAGGAAACCCCCAATGATCAAACATTCAATAATATTAAAGAGGTCTGTAGAGAACTGGAGTTATAGTCGGAGATTGAATCTAAAAAATACGGAGACCTGAGGTTAAATAACTCGAACCTGCCCTTCATTTTGTTTGACAGAGTATTGTTTTTGTTATACTATAGATTATCCGTAAGAAGTAGCACAATAAAAAAGGAGGGGTGAAAGTGCCACTTAGAAAAGGAAAGATAATCAGGCTTGAAGGCGTCGAAGGAATGGACGCCTACAATCCGTCAGTTCCCTTTAAAATAAAAAAAGGAGAGAGTTTCATAGCCGTAAGAGTCGAAAAAAGGGACGCTTTTTGGAAAGATAAAGACTATCTTCCTCGGACTTGTTTTTTTGCTGAAGTGAAAGAAAACGAAGTATGGAAATTAGCTGAAGGATTACCCGTGTTTTACATGGAAGACCCTTTTGTCTGTTTTATTAACGATGAGCTTGTCCTCGGAGGAGTAGAGGTTTTTAAAAAGTTCGGGAAGCATAAGTTTAGAACAGTTTTTTTCAAGGGGAAAGATATTTACAATCTGAAAAAGTTTGCGGCGGGTCCGGATATGATGAAAGACATACGTTTAGTAGAGTTGTTTGACGGGAAAATCGGAGTTTTTACCAGGCCTCAAGGGGGAATTTACGGAAAAGGAAGGATTGGCTTTAAAATTATTAACTCCTTGGAAGAGCTGAACGATGAATCGAAAATATGGGATGCAAAGATTATCAGAAACCATTTTTGTGAAAATGAATGGGAGGGGACGGATGAGGCAAGAGTTATTGAGAATGGATTAGTCGGAGTTTTAGCACACAGAGCCCTTATGGATAATCAAAGAAACAGATATTATAAAGCAATAACCTTTACCCTTGATCCCCAGAAAATGAGAGTATCAAGTTCTAAAGTCATCGCAAAAAGGAGCGACTTTCCAGAAATAAGAGCAAAGAGCTCGAAGCTGAAAAACGTTATCTTTCCATCGGGACTTAAGAAGAAAGGGAGCGTCTATGATCTTTATGTAGGAGTAAGTGATTCTGCGTCGGGGGTGAAAGAAAAAATTAAAAATCCATACCCGACAAAATGATTAAAAAGGAGTACGAGGTACTCCTTTTTTATTTATAATTTAGAGTTCACTAAAGAGGATTTTTACAAAAAAACAAGATGCTTAAAAAGTTTTTAAGAAAAACAATTTCACTTTTTTGCGCGTGTAGAAAGTGTCCGAGCTATCCTGGAAAAGGAGACCCGGTAACTTATTGCGAGTTTGGCAAAAGCAAACTTGAAATAAAGAAAAGGGGCTGTATTTGCTCTAAGTGCTTTGTGTGGAAAGTGAATCGCTTCTCTAACTATTATTACTGCGAAACGGGCAAAGATCCTAAGTCCAAAATTTAAAAATGAGTTTTGAGCTAATATTAAACAAAAAAGAGCAATTTACCCAATATATTTACGGATTTTGGTTTAAAGTTGGGGAAGAAGGGTTTGAATTTAAACCGGGCCAATTTTTAGAGTGGACATTGGAGCACAAAAATCCGGATAACCAAAGATAATAAAAATTAAAATGAAAATAAGTGGGAATGGAAAAAAATATATCTTTCCGGGAACAGAAGTTGATATCGTTTTAAAAAAAGATCAATCTACTAATAAATTGACGAGGGGAATTGTAAGAGATGTATTAACAAAATCTGAAAATCATCCTCGAGGAATAAAAGTTAGACTTGAAGACGGTAGTGTAGGAAGAGTTCAAGATATAATTTCTTTTACCGGACTTGATTAGCAGATAGTAGAAAATAGGGGACGGTTTTCTTTAGTCCCTATACCATTTGATACAGGTATAGCAGAAAATGTGGCTTTTTAAAAAAAATGAGCAAATCATATAAAAGTTTTCCTGAAAAAGTTTATTTAATCGTTTCCCGAATTCCAACCGGGAGCTTTTTAACTTACAGTCAGGTTGCTAAACGAGCAGGATCTCCCAAAGCGGCTCGTGCGGTGGGAAATATTTTGGCCAAAAATAAGGACAAGAATATTCCTTGCCATCGGGTTATAAAATCCGACCTATTAGTGGGGGGATATCGCAAAAACAAGAAAGATTCTTTTAAGAAAGCGGGGCTTTTGGTAAAGGAAGGAGCAATAGGAGTAATTCCTACCGATACTATTTACGGTCTTATCGGTTCGGCGTTAAAAGAGGAGGTGGTAGAGAGAATATATAGTCTCAGGAAAAGATCATTGCAAAAACCGATGATAATTTTAATCCCCTGTAAAGAAGAGCTTGCAAAATTTAAAATAAAAACAAGCTCTACAGAAAAGAAGTTTCTCAAAAAGGCCTGGCCTGGAAAGGTAAGCGTTATCCTAAATTGTCCCTCCGAGGATTTTGCTTATCTTCACCGCAACAAGAAAAGCTTGGCCTTTCGTGTCCCGAAAAAGAAAGAACTAAGGAGTTTTTTAAAGACCAGCGGACCGGTGGTCGCTCCCAGTGCCAACATAGAAGGAATGCTTCCGGCAAGAAATATCAAAGAAGCAAAGAAATATTTCCAAGAAAGCGTTTTTTACTTAAACAGAGGAATAATCTCCGAAAAACCTTCCACATTGGTAAGGATTAACGGGGATAAAAGAGAGATTATAAGAGAATGAGAATCTGTAAAGTCGGAAGTCGGACCTCCGACAGTCGTGGGTATTTATTGGACTTTGAGAAAATATTATTCAAGGTTTTTATTTTATGGTAAAATGAAACTGGACTAAATAATAAAGAAATGAATATTGAAGAAAGAGCAAAAACAATAATGGAAAAGCCCGGAAGAACGAAAGGGGAGGCGATTAGGTTTCTTGCAGAGTATATTAAAAATAAAGAAGGAGAAGAAGAACTCTCTCGGTTAGAGAAAAAATTAGAAGAAATGGGCTATCCTCTTGATTTTAAAAAAGTAAAACCTTTGAATTGGATTAAGGAAGGATATGTAGCTTTGGTGCTTAATCTAACCAAAGAGCTTTTCGGATGGACGGATGAAGATATTTTTGATGCAGGAAAGGGGGAGCCTAAAAACTCTTTTATTATGTCATGTACACCCCCGGGGGTGTACATGGGGGTATAATAAAAACAGGACAATATTTAGAAAAGATTCTAAAACAAGAAAATGGACAAACAAGTTAAAAATTTAATAAATAAAATTAAAAGGTCTGCTAAGGATGTTTATGGCGAACTGGGCGAAGGGTGGCCGGAGTGTGTTTACCAAGAAGCAATGGAGGTTGCTTTAAGAGAAAAGAAAGTGAGCTATGAAACGCAAAGAATCTTGCCCATTTCTTTCAAGGGGCACGTTGTAGGGCAGGGGAAGCCTGATTTGGTAGTTTGGATAAATCAATCTCAAGGAAAGCGACTGGGCATTGTCATAGACTTAAAGTGGGATAGTTATTTTAAAGAAGATCATCGTAAACAAGTTATAAAGTATATTCAAGAGCTTAAAAAACAAATTAAAAAAGAAGAAAAGGTATATAACACGGGGTTTGTAATTAATTTTGTAAAAGAAAAAAGTAGAAAAGTAGAAGAAAATAAGGAAAACGAGGAAGATATTGTGAAGGAAAAGGTAAAAATATTGGAGGTGTAAATATATTTTTCAA
>CAYSXL010000027.1:0-5120 GCA_964435025.1 uncultured Candidatus Saccharibacteria bacterium
ATCCGGGGCTATATAGAAGTATTCGGGCTGTTCTTCCGCCTCCGGACAAAACATAATTTCTTCTTCTAATTCTTCTTCAGTGATACAACAACAAAGTTCAACATAGGCATCCCCAATCTCGATTTCCTTATACTCACAATGACTAAAATCTTCAAAATTTTCTGCATTACAATCTTCTTTTCCAGCTTCCACATCTACATAGTCCTCTCCAAAAGCGTAAGCACAATCGGTGGCTTCTATCATGGCTTCATCACAACAACAAATCACCTGCTCTCCCTCTCCTACTTCTTTACATTCGTACTCAAGCTTATCAACGTCGGAAGGGCATTTTCCATACTCTCCTTCATCGGTCATTCTAATCATGTCATCAGGACACTGGGGTTCATCTTCAATACAACACCAAATATCCTCATATGCTATTTCCTCCCCATCTTCGTCATACAAGTCTTTTTTTTCACACTCATACCCTTCTCCCGGTTCTTCAGTGTACCGTTCCGAGCCCGGAAGAGCCTCTTCACATGTTGTGGGTTTTTCTTCTTCCGGGTCATCTTCCAGACACCAGCACTGTATAGGAAGATCGGGCTCTTCTCCTTCAGGCACCCCGCAACTTTTATACTCATCTATTTCATACCCTTCTTCTGTAAGGTCCCCGGCGGAAAGTTTACAGTCAGGGTCTTCTTCTATCTCTTCTTCGGGGTCTTCATCTTCTTCAACTTCTACTTCCTCTGTTTTCTGACAACATACACTTCCCGGAAGAATATAATTTTCCATACCCGTACAATCAAAGGTTCCCGCACGAACCCATCCGTCCGGGCAGAATCCTTCTCGAAAGCGTTTGTACTCATCGGGTACCTCTCGGTGTACTGTCGTATCATCATCCGTCGCTTCCCTCATTTCTCGACAGCATTCCATTAAAGGAACAGCAGCTCCCCAAAGAACACAATTAGACGGAGGTGCATACTGGTGTGGATGATTACACCATCCTACATCCCAGAAATAATTTCCTGTGGGAACATATCCGGTCGAAGATTCACTTCCAAAAACCTCCCCGACAAAAGGATTAAAAAGAGAAGCGGAGTAGAGGTTTAGTTCTGAAGAATTATCACCTCTCGCAAGAATTTCCGTGTCAAAAATAAAGTCAAAAAACAAATCTTCCCAAGTGGGAATATCCATCGGCTCTATTTCCGGTTCCGGAGGAGCGGGAACGTCGTTGTAAATAACGTGAGCATTATTCGGGCCCTTGCCGTCCGCTATTCTCCTATTTTCGTTTTTTCTAAGGTCGGAAACACTTATCTCACGGATTCCGTAATAGGAATCATTTACATACACCGTATCTCCCTCTATTCCCGTAAGTACAATCGCGTGCCCCCCGTGATCCCCTATGTTGTACGGAGGATATCTCCCCACCGCAATGACGGGACGCCCTTCTTCCAGCTCACTTATCATCTCATCAACGCCGGTTATGTGATTGTGATTTAATCCCACTTCCTCCGCCAAATCCCCAAACAAGTTTTGATAGGTTCCCGAAGCTTCTGTTACGTGACACTCTTCCTCGGCAAAACGCGCCGTTTCGGCAGGGCTCATTTCATGTCCGTAATGGCTTACAACCATCGCAGCCGAAGTGGGAAGACATCCGGAACCTCCAACTGTTTGATTTGATTCCGGATATTTATCCCGCCCGTAGGAATTATACTTCCACTCATCGTCCCACTGTAAAAAGAAAGGGACATCATTCTCCCCGGTGGGAGCTGTTTCAATATCGGCTAAGCGCGGAAACACAAACTCTCCAAATCCGCCGGAGTCCACAATATTGTATTCATCTTCTTCGTCCCATTCATCGCTTAACGCTTTACTGTGGTCTATTTCGCTATCGAAAGGGTCGTGTGCCCAAGGTTCTCCCCCCTCATGAATATCTTCCCACCACTCGCTATCTTCCGACCACAACTCTGTCTCTTCGCTCGGCTCTCTTTCTACAACATCCATCTCTTCCTCGCCCATGCAGGGCTCTCCTTCGGGACACTCTTCTATAATTTCCAGGAGTTCTTTACTCCCCACATAAATATCTTCCGCTGTTTCCTCGGCGTCTTCTGTTGCCTCAAGTACAGCATAAAGCTTTTCTTCCGCCTTTTCGTTTAAAATGGCATCTTCTATTAAAAGCCCAAAAGGAATTTGATAATATACATTTTTGATTTCCCACTCCAGGTCGTGCATATCAATTTCTTCGACATCATCCGTTTCTCTTGTCTCAAAAAGAACAAACCTCGAATCCACCGCATAAAGAACGGAATAAGAAAAAAGCACGATGAGTACTCCCTGCATCGCGCTAAGTATCCATTTTTTCGCCTCTTTTTTCTTCTCCGGGTCCCCCGCAGAGGAGAGATGTAAAAAGCCCCCGTAACTCACAACAGCAATCGCCACCATAACGGATATTATAACCAGGAGATGGAAGAGGTAGGCCATAAATAGAGGGAAAATATCCTCTTTGTCCGCATCCGCAAGAAACTCCTGTGGAGATTCCACTCCCGGAATAGTAGGGTAAGTCACTTCCGTTTGCGAAAAGACAAAAAAAGGAACCACGAAAAGAAGGACTACCAGTGATATTATGAGAAGATGTTTTTTCATATTCGATTTAAATTATAAAACAAGTGATTTCTCATTGTACATCATATTCAGCAAGAAAGACAAGGTTTTTGTTTTTTTATATTTTTTAATATTAAAATTTTTCTTTCTCTTTTTTCATTTTTTCTATGTCCTCCGGAGAAGAAGTAATTATCTGATCCTCGGTATAAGATGCCGTTATCTTTATCGCTACGTGCTTTTGCCCCGCAAAAAATATTCCCTCTCCCACTTCCCCCTCAAGAAGAATAAATTTCTCCTCTTCCGTTAAGTTGAACGTCTCCTGAATCATATCAATTACTGCGGAAGACTGCTTAAGAAGTATTTTTAGTGCGGAGTTGGTTACAATTGGTTTTCCGTAATTTGACTGCATAAAATCGGAAACATCCTGCGTTATAGTGGTAACTCCAAGCCAATACTTTCGCGCTCTCTTGACGAGCCCGAAAAGAAATGACGCTCCATCTTCATTCTGCATCATAAGCCACGCCTCATCAATAACAAAAAGACGCTTCCTCATTGAAGATGTCACTATCTTCCAAATGAAACGCATAATAATAAACATCGCTATAGGACGCATCTCTTCCTCCAAGTCCCTTATTCCGAAAACAGTTAAATTATTCTCCGTAGAAACGTTGGTATATTGATTAAAAAATCCCGAGTAAGTTCCTTTGGTAAATCTTCGGAGACGCAAAATAAGAGGTCTCGTTCCTTCCATAGATTCCAGCACTTGTTCAAGGTCGGAGAGAAGTGGTACCTTTCCTTCCCATGTAGTGGGATCACTTTCCACTGTAATATCCCTCGCCGCATATGTCTCCGTAATCGCTTGGTCTATAAGAGCATCCTCCTCGGGGGAGAGTCCTCCAAGCATAACTCTGAGAAGTCCTACAAGATTTATTGTGTTTGTTCTTAAAACCTCCTCTGTGCTCTCATCCTCAGCGGGAATCGGTATATCAAAGGGGTTTATCTGGTGCTTAGAACCTAAAGATATATTATAAAAAGCGCCCCCTACCGATTCTGCAAGAGTTTTATACTCGTTCTCAGGGTCTACAATAATTACATCCACTCCGCTCATCAAGGAACGGAGAACATCGAGCTTAACAAGATATGATTTACCCGCACCGGATGTCCCGAAAATGACCGCATTCGCATTTTCGAGCGTGAATCTGTCAAATAAGACAAGAGAACGGTTGTGCTTGTTTATCCCGTACAATATCCCGTCAGAAGACGTAAGGTCAAAAGAAATGAAAGGAAAGATACTTGAAAGAGGTTCCGTGTTCATAGGGGTGTGCGTCTGCAAAAGATCCATGCCGTAAGGAGAGGTACTTGTGAATCCGGCCGCCTGCTGGAAAAGCGCCGGCCTTACATAAATCACCTTTGCTTCGAATATCGATCTTAGCACGCTTTCCGTGTCCTCAATCTCCTTTTCCGAATCACCGTAAATAGTTATATAAAGCCCGAAATAGAACATTCTTTCTTGCGCGGACTGTAATCTGTCTCTAAGTTCTTCCATATCTTGATAGGCCGTCTGGAGAACGGGATTTCTAACAAGCCCTTTTTCTTCGTTATCCATTATTTCGGCTTGCACTTCCGTGAGACGTTTACGAAGCTTTTTTAACACTTCTTCCGTGCTTGCCGGGTGAATAAAAAAGGACATATCAAACTGCACATTGAGATTGATTACGGGAGAAACCCATCCGGCGGTAATATAGTGCGGAAAAGAGAAAACAAAGAAAGAGCGCGAAAATTTTTCCTCTATCCTGAGTTGTCCTTGATGTTCCTGAATAGAAGATGGCGCAACAACATCAACAATTCTAAGTTCGTTGCTTTTCTTTTCTTTATTCGAAGACTCTTGTCCCAATAGTTTTTTAAAATCGTCTACCAATGACATAAGATGGTTTTATTTTACGTGGTAAGCTCTTCCGGAAATTCCGGATAATAACCGCTTTCCGCGCTTTTGGGGTGAAAAAGTGACCAAAAAAGCTCTATAATCTCGATTGTCGTAAGGGGAGCACAGTGAAGCCCGCATCTTCTAAGCCCCAGCGCAACGAACTCCATTCTTTGGTAGAGCTGCTCTTTCCCCCTTTGAAAGTCATCTTCATTTGTTTTCTTTTTTTCACCTTTTTTGCTTTTTTTGTCCGCACCGGAAATAGCGTAAGGAACCACAACAAAAAAGTTTTTAGTATAAATTGATTCCTTTTTTACAAAATTCTCTAAAAATTCCCTGTATCCCGCCGTCTGCTTTTTAAGGAGGGTGTTTTCCTGTTTTGCTTCCATTTCTTTTACTTTTTCAATATAGCCGGTAATATTGGTTTTCCTTGACTGAATAACTATCTGACAGGGAAAGTCCAGTGAATTCAAGAAAGATTGGAACTGATGTATTACCGCCTCTTGTTCATCTCTTGATTTAAGAGCAATATTAATCGAAGAAACCATCAGCACTCCTCTAAGCCCTTGGTTTTCCAGGATAATCACCCCCTCTCTTACCTGCTTAATGGGAATAAAAT
>CAYSXL010000028.1:0-1814 GCA_964435025.1 uncultured Candidatus Saccharibacteria bacterium
CACAAAATATTTCATTTAACATAAAACACACCCTATTAGACAAATCCCTTCAATTGCGATAAAATTCGGCTATGAAAAAGAGAGTTGAAAAAACCCTAAAAGAGGAACTGGGCGAGGATATAAAAGTGGAAAGATCCTCGGGAGACCATGGGGATTACGCGTCAAATGTCGCTTTTTTGCTGGCAAAGAGAGAAAAGCGCAGCCCCGTAGTTATTGCCAGAGAACTTAAGGAAAAAGTGGAATCCGAGCTTTTTCACAAGGTTGAAGAAAAGAACGGTTTTTTAAATTTCTTTCTTAGCGAGGAGGTATTACAAAAAGAACTTTCAGGGGTTTTAAGAGACAAGGAGGACTACGGTAAAAAAAGAGAAGGTAAAAAGGTGGTAATAGATTATTCCTCCCCCAATATTGCCAAAGCTTTCGGCATCGGACATCTCCGCTCAACGATAATCGGGCACGCTCTCTATAATATATATGCCTTTCAAGGATGGGAAGTGGTGGGGGTAAATCATCTGGGAGATTGGGGGACCCAGTACGGAAAACTTCTTTATCAGATAAAAAAGGAAGGAGAAAATCCCGAAGAACTTTCCATAGATGACTTAGAAGCGCTTTACGTGCGTTTTCATAAAGAGGTGGAGGAGAATCCGGAAATGGAAGAAGAGGGAAGAAAGTGGTTTGCAAAATTAGAGAAAGGAGATAAAGAAGCAAGGGAAATCTGGGAAATATGCAAAAAAAAGAGCTTGGAAGAGTTTAATAAGATATATGATGATTTGGAGATAAAGATAGATTATGTTACGGGGGAAAGCTTTTATGAAAATAAACTTCTCGATGTAATAGAGGAGGCGAAGAAAAAGGGAGTAGCGAAAGAAAGCAAAGGGGCTTTGATTATAGAATTTGATGACATGCCCCCGGCAATGATCTTGAAATCGGACGGGAGCACCACCTATCTTACTCGCGACTTGGCGGCGGCAAAGTACAGGATAAACGAGTTTTCGCCCGACCTTTTTATTTATGAGATAGGGGTGGACCAAGAACTTCACTTAAGACAACTTTTTGCCACCGTAGAAAAGATGGGGTGGGCAAAAAAGGAAAGTTTCTTTCATGTTGCTCATGGAATGTATCGGCTTAAGGAAGGGAAATTTTCTACAAGAAAGGGAAGAACGATTCACCTAAAGGAAGTTCTCGAGCTTGCCAAAAAAGAAGCGGAGAAACTTTCTTCCGAGGGAAGCAAGGAAGATGCCAAGCGTATTGGCATAGGGGCAGTGAAATATAACGATCTCAAAAGACACTACAAGAGAGAGGTGGTATTTGACTGGGATGAGGTAATTTCATTAAAAGGAGATGCGGGACCGTATTTACAATATACCGTGGTAAGATGTAAGAGTATTCTCGGAAAGGCAGGAAATTATAATCCTTCTTTCGAAGAATTAAGCGAAGAAGAAAGGGTTATTGTTAAGAGAATAACCCAGTTTGGGGAAGTGGTAGAATTGGCCGCGGAAAATTTCTCCCCCAACGTTATTGCCGAGTATGCGCATAAGCTTGCCAAAGAATATAATGCTTTTTACGATAAGTTTACCGTTCTTGGGGATGAAAAAAGAATAGCAATAACGGAAGGAACATATATTATTTTAAAACAGTGCCTTTCTTTACTTACAATATCTTTACCCCAAAAAATGTAATGATTTAATTTCTAATTTTTATTTACTAATTTTTAATCAATTTCCAATTTTTAATTAAACTAGTGATAATTCAATAGAAATTAAAAAATAAAAACTAGAAATTGAGTATATTATGGCAGAACAAAATCAAAAAAGTGT
>CAYSXL010000028.1:1914-5046 GCA_964435025.1 uncultured Candidatus Saccharibacteria bacterium
AAAAATAAAAACTAGAAATTGAGTATATTATGGCAGAACAAAATCAAAAAAGTGTTTTTTCCAAGGAAGAGGAAAAAGTTTTAGATTTCTGGAAAGAGGGAGATATATTTAAAAAATCGGTGGAAAAAGACGCCCCCAACGGAAATTATGTTTTTTACGACGGTCCTCCTTTCATCACCGGACTTCCTCATTACGGGAGCATTCTTCCGAGTATTGCAAAGGATGTTATACCTCGCTTTTTTACAATGAAAGGCTATCGCGTAGATCGTGTGTGGGGTTGGGACTGTCACGGTATTCCCGCAGAGAACAAAGTAGAAAAGAGCCTCGATCTTAAGGATAAAAAAGACATAGAAGAGTTAGGGGTTAAGAAGTTTGTTAATGCTTGCAGAGATTATGTCAGCACCAGTTCAAAGCAATGGGAATGGTATATAGACAGAATAGGGCGATGGGTAGATATGAAGAACGCCTACAAGACCATGGACTTGAAGTTTATGGAAAGTGTAATGTGGGCATTTAAAGATCTTTATAAGAAAGAGCTTATCTATGAAGGATACCGTACATCTCTTCACTGTCCTCGATGTGCTACTCCCCTTTCCAGGTTTGAGGTAACTATGGACGCCGGTGCCTACAGGGACATAGAAGATGATTCCGTGGTCGTGAAATTTAAAACAAAGGAAGGCTTTTATTTTTTGGCATGGACAACAACTCCCTGGACTCTTCCGGGGAATTTGGCACTTGCCGTAGGTAGCAAAATAGAGTATGTTTTCGTGGAACATTCCGGAGAAAAATATGTTCTTGCAAGCGAAAAAGTAGAGGATGTTTTCAGTGGGAAAGATTTTAAAGTGATTAAAAAAATAAAAGGGAAAGAGCTTGTGGGAACGGAGTACGAGCCGGTTTTTGATTTGGAGAACAAAGAGATAAGAGAAAATAGCAATGTTTTTAAGATTTATTCCGCCGATTTTGTTAGTACGGAAGAAGGAACAGGGGTTGTACATATTGCTCCTAATTTTGGAGAAGATGATTTTGAGCTCGGGAAAAAAGAAAATCTGCCGATTATTGAGCTTATGGACGAAAGCGGGTCATACACAAAAAAAGCCGGGGAGTGGAAAGGTTATTATTTTAAAGAAGCTAACGAAAAAGCAAAAGAAGATTTAAAGGATAAGCTTCTGAAAAAAGAAAAAAGTGTTCATTCCTACCCTTTTTGCCATAGGTGTGATACGAGCCTTATACACAAAACGCAGAAAGCGTGGTACTTGAAGATAGGGGAGCTTCGCGAGAGAATGCTTAAAAGCAATGAAAAGATAAATTGGATTCCGGAACACTTCAAAGAGGGGAGATTCAAGCACAACTTAGAAAATGCTCCCGACTGGTGTCTTTCACGCTCTCGCTACTGGGGCTCTCCTATTCCCGTTTGGAAGTGTGAGTGCGGTGGTATCAAGGTTATGGGATCTGTCGGGGAGTTGGAAAATTTGAGCGGCAAGAAAATAAACGACTTGCACCGTCCGGAGATTGATGAAGTTACTTTTGACTGTGATAAGTGTGGGAAAGAAATGAAAAGAGTGCCGGAAGTTCTTGATTGCTGGTTTGAATCGGGATCTATGCCCTTTGCGCAATTTCACTACCCTTTCGAGAGAGAGGAAGAATGGGAAGAGATTTTCCCCGCTGACTTTATTATAGAATACACCGGACAGCTACGCGGATGGTTTTATTATTTACATGTTCTTTCTAACGCGCTTTTTGACTCTTATGCCTTTAAGAATGTTATAGTCACAGGTGTTTTGGGAGGAGATGACGGGAGGAAAATGAGTAAGTCTTTGGGAAATTACCCCGATCCGAGAATAGTGCTTGATAAGTACGGGAGTGATGCTTTGAGAATCTACTTTATGTCCAGCTCCATTATGCTTGGAGGCGACACAAATCTTTCTGAGACGGACATCCAAGACGCTCTTCGCAAAAATATCATTCTTCTCTCCAACATCATGAGTTTTTACAAGCCTTTTGCGGAAGCGGAGAATTTCTCGGTGGAGGAAGATAAGAGAGAGGAGATTTCTTCGAAGAATGTTTTGGACAAGTGGATTTTGGCGAGATTAAGTCAAACTATCAAGGATATAGAAAACAGTCTAACGGGATATACACTTCCCTCTGCCTGTCAAGCAGTAACCACCTTCATTGATGATTTTTCAACATGGTATATCCGCAGATCAAGGAACAGATTTAAGGGAGAGGACAAAGAAGATGCAAGAGACGCTCTTCAAACCACGGGTTTTGTTTTGCATGAATTTTCCAAAGCCATTGCGCCGATAATGCCGTTTATATCCGAAAATATCTGGCAAAAAGTTACCGGAAACAACTTCAGGGACAAAGAAAAGTCGATTCACCTTACAGATTACCCGGTATTTAACGAAAACGCTATTTCTACGAAACTTCTCGCTGAAATGGAAGAAACCAGAAAATTTGTGTCCTTAGCATTGAAAGAGAGAGCGGACGAAGAGATAAAAGTAAGGCAACCCCTTGCCTCCCTAACCATTCCCAAAGACAGCGGTCTGGAGAAAAAAGAAGAGCTTCTAAGTCTCATTAAAGAGGAGGTGAATGTAAAAGAGATATTTTTTGATAAAAAGTTGGTTGATAGTGTGGTGCTTGATAAAAAAATGACTACTAAGCTCAAAGAAGAAGGCGAAGTCCGCGAAATTACAAGAACCGTCCAGAACTTAAGAAAGAAGGCGGGGCTTGTTCCCGGTGACAAGATAAAAGTCTTCTATAAAGGAGAGGCGTTTGAAGGTCTTTTGTCAAAGTGGGATGATTATCTGAAAAGAGAGACCGGCACAGAAGAAATAACCGAAGGAGACTCGGGAGAATTCCTTGCAAAGAAAGAAAGTGAAATAAACGGGAAAACACTTTTTCTTGCTATAGTGAAGTAAATTTATGTTTACACACTATTACACGCGGGGTGTCGTGCTTGCGAAAAAACCGATAGGCGAATGTGACGAAATAGTTACACTTTATACTCGTGATTTCGGAATGGTAAAAGTGGTAGGGAAATCTATAAGGAAGAGTAATTCCAAGCTCAAAATGGGCGTTCCGCTTTTTTCTTACACGGAGGTTGGATTTATTCAAGGAAAAAGTTATAATACC
>CAYSXL010000029.1:0-1228 GCA_964435025.1 uncultured Candidatus Saccharibacteria bacterium
CATAAAGGACCTTTGGCCCTCAACCAAAGTCGTCTACCAATTCCGACACCCGGGCTTTCAGGTTACTTTATCTTTCTTCTGGCAACCTTTTTGGTCTTTTCTCTCAAATAATAAATCTTTGACTTTCTTGTTTTTCCTTTCTTTATCACTTCTATTTTTTCTATTGTCGAGGAGTGAAGGGGGAATATCTTTTCCACACCCACCTTGTCCATAACCTTTCTTACCGTGATTGTACCCGAAAGACCCTCCCCGTGCTTTTTGGCGATAACAACTCCTTCAAAAGAAAAACTCTTCCCTCCTATTTTTTGGGTAATCTTAACGGTATTCCCGGTTTCTATTTGCGGATTTTCTTTTTCTTTTTTCTTTGTAAAATTTTCTAATTTAACCGACATAATTGTTTTTAAGATTTTTTATAATACTTTCAAATTCTTCCGGCAGTTCTGCGGAAAAGCGTTTTTTCCCTTTCGGGGTTTGTATTTCCATAAGGGAAGCGTGTAAAAATTGCCGCTCCAGCCCCGCGGGATCCCGTTGGTCTTTAAAGCGGTATAAAGATTCTCCTGCGACAGGGTGCCCGATATAAGCAAGATGGCATCTTATCTGGTGCTTTCTTCCTGTTTTAGGCCAAATCTCCAAAAGAGAAAAATCGGCAAACCTTTTCAAGGTATGAAAGAAGGTAACGGACTCTCTTTTTCCCGAACCCCCTTTATAAGCCTTTTGCTTTCTTCTGTCTTTTGGTGATCTTGTAATAAAGGTACGTATCTCCCCGCTATCCTCTTTAACTCTTTTAAAGACGAGAGTAATATACCTTTTTTTTGCTTTTTGTTCAAGTATTTCTCTCTGCAAAAAGGAAAGGGCATGGTTGTTTCTTGCGAAAAGAAGAACGCCCGATGTGTCTTTGTCTAACCGATGAACCGCTCCGTTCCTTTCTCCTCCCAATCCTTTTATTTCGGAAAAATTATCAGAAAGCAGCTTCGCTACCGTGATTTCGTTTTTGTTTTCCGAAAAGACCACTATGCCGGGAGGTTTGTTTACCGCAATAACATCTTCGTCTTTGTAAAGAATTTCTATCTCTTGATTTGTCATTATTTGTCTTTCGGTTTCCGATGTAAATTACCGGTGGGCGCGCCCTGACTTGAACAGGGGACCTTCTGCGTGTCGAGCAGACGCTCTGGCCAACTGAGCTACGCGCCCAAATATTTGAACAAGATATGATTTTACAATTTTTAAA
>CAYSXL010000029.1:1328-4273 GCA_964435025.1 uncultured Candidatus Saccharibacteria bacterium
ATCGTGGATTCTCGATTTCACTAAAGTGAAATCGGAACAACTGAGCTACGCGCCCAAATATTTGAACAAGATATGATTTTACAATTTTTAAAAAACTTGAATGCTCTGGCTCCCGATTCGTTTTACGAATCGTGGATTCTCGATTTCACTAAAGTGAAATCGGAACAACTGAGCTACGCGCCCTTTATTTGTTCAGGGTTTCCAATGCCTTGCCTTGGGTTGTGCGCGTGGATGGACTCGAACCATCGACCTCAGACTTATAAGATCTGCGCTCTTACCGACTGAGCTACACGCGCTTCTTGTTTAATTAGTGATTCCTAATTGTGTTATAAGCGGTGAATTATTCTGCTTCCTTATTATTACCTTTGCCGATAATTTTTTCGTATTCTTTTCTTTCCAATGTCTCTTTGTCAATTAAAGTCTCGGCCACTTTTTTGAGCACTTCGTTGTTCTCTTCCACAACTTTTTTTGCCTTGTCTTCGGCTTGTTTAATGAAAAGAAGAACTTCTCTGTCAATTCTTGAAGCGGTTTCTTCGGAATAATTCTTATTTTCTCCAACATCTTTCCCCAGAAAAGTATGTTCTTCTTCTCCTTTAAAGTGCACGGGTCCCAGCGCGGACATCCCAAATTCTTTTACAAGCTTTCTTGCGTAAGAGGACGCTCTTTTTAAGTCATCTACCGATCCGGTAGATACTTCTCCGAAAATTAGTTTTTCCGTCGTATATCCACCCAGAAGCACCGCCATCTCGGAAATAAATTCCTTTTTTCTCTTGATTTTACTCTCCTCGGAAGGAATTTTAATCGTGTATCCTCCTGCTTGGCCGCGAGCAACAATAGAAACCTTTCTGACGGGCTCGGCATCGGGAAGAAAAGAGGAAACTATTGCATGACCCGCCTCGTGATATGCGCCGACCTCTTTCTCATTCTCATTCATAGCGTAGCTTTTTCTCTCGGGTCCGAGGAGTACCTTTTCGATTGCTTCCAAGAAGTTTCCCTGTCCCACCTTTTTTTTCTTTTTTCTTGCCGCTAACAGGGCTGCTTCATTTGCCAGATTGGAAAGATCCGCCCCTGAAAAGCCGGGGGTACGTTCGGCAACTTCTTGAAGTTTTACATTGGCGGTAAGGGGTTTTCCTTTAGTGTGCACTTTCAATACTTTTTCGCGAGTTTGTTTATCGGGAAGATCAAGAAGTATTTTACGGTCAAACCTTCCCGGGCGCAGAAGAGCGGGATCCAGAACATCGGGACGATTAGTACTGGCCAGAACCACTATTTTCGCATCTTGTTTAAAGCCGTCCATCTCAGCGAGGATTTGGTTTAGGGTTTGTTCTCTTTCATCATGACCTCCTCCCAGGCCGGTGCCTCTTGCTCTTCCTATGGCATCCAATTCATCGATATAAATAATACAAGGTTGCTTGCTTTTTGCTTTGGAGAAGAGATCTCTTACTCTTCCGCTTCCCACACCGACGAACAGTTCGATGAATTCGGAACCCGATATCTCAAAAAAAGGAACATTGGCCTCTCCCGCTACGGCTCTTGCCATTAATGTCTTCCCCGTGCCGGGTGCTCCCGTAAGCAAAACTCCTTTCGGAATACGCGCACCGAGCTTCAAAAAGCGGGCAGGTTCTTTTAAAAATTCAACTACTTCCTTTAATTCTTCCTTTGTTTCATCCAGTCCCGCAACATCATCAAATGTTACCCCCGACTTGGGAGAGCCCTCTTCACCAAAAACCCGGGCTTTCGCTTTTGAAAAATCAAGAGCTTGCATTGCCCCGCCCTTGCTCTGCTTAAAGATGGAGCGGAAAATGAAAATCAAAAACACGAGAGGAAGCGCGATAATAATCAACGTAAAAATAAAAGACCAGTCGGTTTCTTCTTCAAACGCTATATCATCGATATTTCTTATTTTATCTTCCTCGGCTCCCCAATTCTTCAAGGACTCAAAAACCGCTATATCCGGCTCTTTCTTGGCGAAAACGTGCTCTTCTTCGTCATAAAAAATGTCTATCCTTGTTCCCGTGACCACTAATTTTTCCACTTTTTCTTCATTAATTTCTTCTGCAAGCCTATTTAAACTGACTTGCTCCACTTCCTTTAGTGTTTCGGTGGCAATAAAGCCAAAGAGAATTACAATAAGCAAAAGAAACAATACAAAGGAAAGTATATTTCTGGTAAAATTCTTTTTCATCTTTTTTACTTTCATAAAACAAATATATTTTTCAAATATGCACACAAAGATAGCATAAAAAGAATATTTTTAAAAGTATTGTAAAAAATTGACTGTAGTAAGCTTTTTTATTATAATAACAGCCGTTACAAAGGCTCCTCGTAGCTCAATTGGATAGAGCGACAGCCTTCTAAGCTGTAGGTTGGAGGTTCGAGCCCTCCCGAGGAGACAATAAGAAAAACCTTTAATAATTGACTATTGACCATTGACGAAATACCAAATAACGTGAAACTGAAACACAAGATAACACAAGAAGTCAAAGGTTAAAGGTTAAGTGTTATCACATGGTGGGCGTAGCTTAATGGCAAAGCACTCGGTTGTGGTCCGGGATTATGCGGGTTCGATTCCCGTCGTCCACCCACTTTGTCCTCGTAGTTCAATAGGATAGAACGACTCCCTCCTAAGGAGTAAATCCAGGTTCGAATCCTGGCGAGGACACTATAACTTGGCTTCGCCAAGAAATTCGAAATTCTAAATACTAAACTCTAAACCCTCCTCCAGACCGCCAGAGGGGAGTCCTAATATTATCCCGTCATCCCTGCGAATCTTATCCTCGCGAAAGCGGGGAGCGGGGATCCGGTAAAAGCAGATTCCCGATTAAAGTCGGGAATGATAAAAAAAGGGATTCCATAATATCCTTCAGTAAAGCTTCAGGATGACAACCGACTCCCCGCTTTACACCCGAAGGGTGTACATGGTTATTCTTCTACTACTCGGAGAC
>CAYSXL010000030.1:0-3935 GCA_964435025.1 uncultured Candidatus Saccharibacteria bacterium
TCTCCCCTTTTTGATAATGGTATATTATATTACTACTTTTTTATTTTGTCAAAAAAGAGATTTAGAGAAAAATTTATAAGAGTCATATCAATTTTTGAAGATACGGCTTCATCTTTAGCAGAGTTTCCTTGCGATGGTTTATTTTTTTGTGCTCTTCTTCGTTTAATTCAACATAATACTTTCCAAGCTCCTCTAAGTAAAAGAAAGAGCGATAGGGGTATCCTTCCATGCGTTTCTCGCTTGGGTTTTCCGCTACCACTCCCTTAATCTCCGCCCACAGGGTATATATTTCGTCATTTGGCATAATAAGGGCAATTACCCCCACCAAGCGAGCTGTTCTTTTTTCCGACGGCACTCCCTCCATTCTTTTCATTACCGTCTCAATCATCTCTTCATCGCTCATTTTATACCCAAGCCAGTACCTGCTTTTAACGCCCGGCACTCCTCCCAGCGCATCAATCATCAGTCCCCCGTCGTCTCCAATAGCGGGAAACCCTGTTAGGTTTTTATAAAACTTTACTTTTTTAATTGCATTTTCTTTAAACGTCTCCTCTCCCTCGGAAGATTCTTCTTCAATGCCAAGATCCGTTAAAGAAGCGACGTCAACGGACATTTCGGATAGATGTTTCTTATACTCTTTTACTTTCGCAGGGTTGTGGCTGGCAATGAGAAGCTTCATGTTATTATTTTATCTTACTGTATAAAAAAGCGTCAAAAATTTTCCGTCCTTCCTTACGTCCTTTCTCAAAACGCCCTCAAACTCATATCCGTTCTTTTCAAGAACCCTGGCAGAACCTTTGTTAAAAGCAAAGGCACCGGCCGCAATCCTTTTAAGTTTAAGTTCCTTGAAAGCAAATTCTTCGGAAAGAGCAATGGCCTCCGTTATGATTCCTCGGCCCCAATATTTTTCCCCGAGCCAGTATCCAATCTCTGCTTTATGTCCTTTTTCTCTTCCCTCTCCTTTTCTTCTTCGTGTGCCATTCCTTCGGCTTTATCTACGTTTCTGATGTATGTTCTTCTCCTTTCGGGTTGTTTTTTAGGCATAGTGTTTTTTAATGGATTAATAATATGATACTGCGACTAAAGCTATCTATCTATCGTGTAATTAGGGGGCTCTCTCGTTATCAAAACATTGTGTGGATGAGATTCTTCCTTGCCTGCAGTACTGATTCTTATAAAATCCGCCTTATTCTGAAGCTCTTCTATATTTTCCGCGCCAACATAACCCATTCCTTTTTTTAGTCCGCTGACATATTGAAGCATTACTTCATTTAACCTGCCCTTGTACGGTTTAAGACCTTCGACGCCTTCGGCTATAAGCCCTTTTTCATCCGAAGATACTTGATTATACCTCTCTCGGGAGCTTTTATGTTCTTCCATAGCGCTGATGGATCCCATGCCACGATACTGTTTCCATTGTCGCCCGTTTTTAAATATAACATCTCCCGGAGCTTCTTTTGTTCCCGATAGCATCCCGCCCATCATTACGTTGGAGGCTCCTGCCCCGATGGCGATAGAGATATCCCCGGAATACTTTAATCCCCCGTCAGCGCAAATAGGAATGTTATATTTATCTGCCACTTGCGAGCATTTATATACGGCGCTTACCTGCGGAGATCCGATACCGGCCACTACCCTTGTCGTGCAAATTGAGCCCGGACCCTGCCCGACCTTAATTCCATCAGCTCCGGCTTTTGCCAGTCGCCTAACAGCTTCCTTTTCAGATACATTACCGACAACGACATCTACATCATAATTTTTCTTGATTGTCTTTAGCGTGTCTATAACGGACTTTGTATCCGCGTGAGCGGTATCTATTACAACCACATTGACCTTTTTCTGCACCAAAAACTCGACTCGCTCGAAGTCATTTACTCCAATAGCTGCAGCCGCCACGAGTTGACCGTTTTCGTCCGTATTATAACCGGCGGGATTCTTCATTATTATTCTCTGGGCATCTTTAAAAACGTACATTCCCTTAATTCTTCTCTCTTTATCGATAAGAGGCAGTACTTTCTTCTTGTTTTTAACCATGATGTCATACGCCTTTTTTAGTCCCGTATTTTTCGGTGCCGCAATAATGTTTTTTGACATGGCATCTTTCGCCTTAACGGAGTAGTCCTTACAAAAGTCAAAATCATTTCTGCTTAAAACACCTACAAGTCGACTATCATCGTTAATTACAGGGAAAGTGCTGAAGGAGAAATCCTTTTCTTCCTTCATTTTCAGAATTTCTTCAATAGATTGATTTTCTCCTACACAAATAGGTTTTTCAACAACACCATTAAGAAAATACTTTACTCTGGCAACTCTACTTGCCTGCTCTTCGGGAGTCATATTCCGGTGAATAACCCCAAGACCTCCGAGCAAAGCCATTCCTATTCCCATTTTATGTTCCGTAACGGTATCCATGGCTGCGCTGGTTATCGGTATTTTTAATGGAGTATTCTTAGAAAATTTTGATTCAAGATTTACCTGCTCGGGCATGACCTTGGAGTACCCCGATTTTAATCGAACATCATCAAAAGTAAGAGCAATCTTTAGCTGTTCTGTTTTTTTAAAAAACTCATCCTTTGGCAGTGTTTTTGTTCCTTTTTTTTGCATAAATTTTCTGGTTTTATAGTTTCTCGATTTATGACTTTGATGTTTTCCACTATAGCATAAAACAAAAAACCCGAGAAATTAATTCGCGGGTAGTATTGTTGTATAAAAGTTATTCTCCCTTTATTACCGCGAGAGGTCTTAGTTTTGCCACTCGCATAGAAAGCCCGGTTTGGGAAACAACTTCCACTACGTCTTCCACATTCTTGTAAGCAAAGGGTGCTTCTTCGGCTAACCCCTTCTCGCTTTTACACTTTACAATTATTCCTTGCTCATTCAAGTCACTTTTTAATTTCTTTCCGGAAATATTTTTCGTAGCTGCCTTGCGAGACATTGTTCTTCCCGCGCCGTGGCTTGTGGAATAAAATGAATCCTTGCCTTCACTTGTTCCGGCCATTATATGGGAAGCAGTACCCATTGTTCCCGGAAGAAGAACGGGTTGTCCGAACTTTCTGTATTCAGGCGGTATTTCCGGATGACTTGGCGGAAAGGATCTTGTCGCTCCTTTCCGATAAATGGCTACTTTCTCTTCTTTTCCATTTATGAGATGGTTTTCTTCTTTGATGATGTTGTGTGCTACATCGTACAAAAGATCAAGTGAATTATCCCCTTTTCCAAACAATTTATTCCAAGCTTTCCTTAAAAAATAGGTTATCATTTGTCTGTTGGCAAAAGCGTAGTTTGCAGAAGCGTTCATTGCCTTAAAATATTTCTTTCCTTCCGGAGAATGAAAAGGAACGCACGCGAATTCATGATTTTTGACAGATATTTCATATTTTCCGCTCATAAGTGGCTTGAACTCTTTTAAGTAATCACTACATACCTGATGTCCGAGACCCCTTGACCCGCAGTGAATCATTACAAGAATCTGATTTTCAAAAAGCCCAAAAGCATTTGCCGTATCCTTGTCAAAAACTTTTTCTACCTGTTGTATCTCAATAAAATGATTTCCCGATCCCAACGTCCCGACCTGTCCCTCTCCCCTTTTTTTTGCGTGAGGAGAGACTGTCGCGTGTTCTGTGTCAGGCAAATTTCCTTCAGACTCACAGTTTTCTATGTCTTTTTCCCGCCCATATCCTTGCTCAACTAAGTAGCTTGCGCCTTCTTCCAGAATATTCTCCAATTCTTTTCCCTGTATTTTCCCTTTACTCCCCCTTCCGAGTCCGGAAGGAATCGTTTTATAAATTTCTTCCACTAATTTCTCTAAATTGTTTTCTATCTCTTCTTTTTTAAGGTGCGATTTTAAAACTCTTACGCCGCAGTTTATATCAAATCCCACAGCACCGGGGGAAATTACTCCTTCCCTCATATTAAATGCCCCTACAAAACCAATA
>CAYSXL010000031.1:0-3932 GCA_964435025.1 uncultured Candidatus Saccharibacteria bacterium
AAAAGGGGTTGAAAGGAGAAATTGTCCTTGAAAGCGACCAAAAAGCAGCTTTTCGTGCGGGAACGGAAGAGAAGGACGGCGTAGTGGTTATCTGCGGAACGGGAGCAGTGGCTCGCGGATGGAGAGGTCCCGGAATTGTAAGAACAGGCGGATGGGGATATCTGGCCGATGAAGGGGGAGCTTTTTATACCGGCATAGAGGGATTCAGAGCCGTTCAAAAGAGCTTTGACAAAAGGGGAAAGAAAACGAAAGTAGCGGACAGTATATGCAAGGAGTGGGATATAACCTCTCCCGAAGAAATAAATGAGATAGTTTACAGTGATTTTAAAAGATATATACCCCTTATTTCCACATTTGTGGGAAGAGCGGGAGATGAAGGAGACGAGGTAGCAAAAAGCATCTTAGAGAAGGGAGCTCACGAGATAGCACTTTCTGCAAAAACCGTGATAGGGGAACTCGGGTTTAGGGAAGAGGAGTTTCCTCTGGTGGAGGTAGGGGGGATGTTCAACTGCAAGACTTTTACCGGTGTTTTTGAAGAAGAGGTTATTTCTTTCTCGCAAAAAGCAAGGATAATAAAGCCCGAGGATCCCGTAAAAGGAGCGGTAAAATTGGCCTTGGAAAAAATAAATAGCCTAAAATGAAAAAAAGGAAGCTAAAGGATGTGGACAAAAAAATTCATAACCTTCTAAAAGAAGAAGAAAGAAGGAGAGAAGATGGCATTGAACTTATACCTTCGGAAAATCACACGCTCCCGGCTGTGCTTTCTCCTCTTGGCTCTATTTTGAGCGACAAGTACGCCGAAGGGTATCCCGGAGAGAGATATTACGGGGGGAATGAAGTTATAGATAAAATAGAAAAACTTTGTATAGACAGGGCAAAGGAACTTTTTAATGTAGCGCACGTCAATGTTCAACCTTATTCCGGGTCTCCGGCCAATCAGGCTGTTTATTTTGCTCTTCTTTCTCTGGGAGACAAGATAATGGGGATGGAGCTGCAGGTTGGGGGCCACCTAACCCACGGAAACAGGGTTAATTTTTCCGGGAAATACTACCAGTCCTTTGGTTACGGAGTAAATGGAAAAACGGGAAAAATAGATTATAAGGAAGTTGAGAAACTCGCGAGAGAGAAAAGACCCAAGCTTATTTTCGTGGGGACTACCGCTTATCCTCGAAAGCTGAATTTTAAAAGATTCAAAGAAATTGCGGATAGCGTTGGCGCGTATCTTTGTGCCGATATAGCCCATATTGCCGGTTTAGTCGTTGCGGGAGTTCATCCGAGTCCTGCCGCGCATGCGGATATTATAACTACTACCACACACAAAACCCTCAGGGGCCCGAGAGGAGGGATGATAATGGTCACAAAAAAAGGACTCAAAAAAGACAAAGACCTTCCTTCTAAAATAGATAGGGCTGTTTTCCCCGGTCTTCAAGGAGGACCCCATGAAAACCAAATAGCGGGAATTGCCGCCTGCCTTAAAGAGGCGGGGAAGACAAGTTTTAAAAATTATGCGGAGCAAGTAGTGAAAAATAGTAAATTCTTGGCTGAGGAGCTCAAAAGAAACGGATTTACTCTTGTTTCCGGCGGAACGGATAACCACCTTATGGTAATTGATTTAAAGGACAAAGATATTTCCGGGAAAAAAGTGCAGGAAAGATTGGATGAGGCCGGTATTACGGTCAATAAGAATACGATTCCTTTTGATACCAGACCTCCTTTTAGCGCTTCGGGAATTCGTCTCGGTACGCCGGCGGTGACAACAAGGGGAATGAAAGAAAAGGAGATGAAGGAAATAGCAGGCTTTATCACGGAAGTTATTAAAGTAAATAATCCGGACACTACGCAGAAAGTAAAAAAGAAAGTAAAAAAACTTTGTAATAAATTTCCAATTCCCAAATGATTTTAATGGACGGAAAAAAAATCGCACAAAGGAAGTTCTCTGAAATTGAGAAGAAAATAAAAGGGAGCGGAGTTTCCCCTTTTTTGGGAGTGGTACAGATAGGGGAGAATAAAGTCTCTGAAGTTTATATAAACGAGAAGAGAAAGAGAATGGAGAGTGCGGGGGTTGTTTTCTGTTTACACCACATAAAAGAAGATGCGATGTCGGAAGAAGTTAAAGAAAAGATATTGGCACTTAAAGAGGATGGCGTTATTGTACAACTTCCCCTTCCCGAAGGATTAAAAAAAAGAGAAATTCTTGATGCAATCCCCCTTAAAAAAGACATTGATATTCTTTCTAAAAAGGCCTGCGGAAGATTTTATACGGGATTTTTTGAAATACTTCCTCCGGTAGTGGGCGCTGTAGATACCTTCCTTAAAGAGTATGAAATAGAAGTGGAGGGGAAGAATGTCGTACTAATTGGAGCGGGTGAGCTTGTAGGAAAGCCGCTTTGTATATATTTTATGCAAAGAGAAGCGACTGTTTCCGTACTCAACGCCAAAACAAAAAATTTAAAGCAGTTTACGGAAAAGGCGGATATTATTGTTTCGGGGGCAGGGGTGCCGGGTCTTGTAAAAGGAGGAATGGTAAAAAAAGGGGCGGCACTTATTGATGCGGGAACCAGCGTTGATGAAGGAAAGCTTAAAGGAGACATTGAAAAGGAGACAGTGGAAGGGAAAGCTTCTTTCCTCTCTCCTGTTCCGGGAGGTGTGGGGCCCTTAACCACCTATCACCTTACTTACAACCTTCTTTATTTAAAAAAGCAAAATGGAGATTGAGAAAACCATACTTTTATTTTTTAATAGTTTTACGGGCGTTACTTTTGAGCTTGATTTTTTGTTTTACTTTCTGGCGCAAATCTTTCCCATCGTCCTTCTTTTGCCCTTCTTGTATTTCTTTGTAAGGGAGCGGAAAAAATATACGGCTTTTCTCGGTGAATTATTTTTTGCCGGACTTCTTGCGCGTTACGGCTTTGTAGAGGTTGCTCGTCATTTTTTCCCACGGTTAAGGCCTTGCCACATACTGGAGGAAGTTAATCTGCTTCTCTTTTGTAAGGAGAGCTTTTCTTACCCATCCGGGCATACCGCTTTTATTTTTGCTGTTGCAACCGTTATTTATTATTACAACAAGAGCTTGGGGAAAGCTTTTTTTGTATTTTCTTTTTTTATAGGGGTTTCCCGGGTTGTTGCCGGGGCGCACTGGCCGTCTGATATTTTTGGAGGAGCTCTTCTTGGTGTGGCTGCCGGGATTATCGTTAGAGAGATAGTAAGATTTGTCAGAGAGAGAAAAGCTGGCAAAAGATAAAAATGATGTTGACAAAAAAAGAAAAAGTGAATATAATACGGATACTATGGTAAGAAATTTTCCGGTAACAAAACTTCTTCTTATTGTCCCTTCTTAAGGTGGGAGGTTTTGTTTTCTTTTTTGACACTTACCTCCCTTCAAAAAAAGGGATTTTTTATTTCTCGCCCCCAGCCCTAAGAAATTGTCTTTTTGGGGTTGGAGGGGAAGGAAAAAGCGTTCTTGCGTATCCGGCGCACTCAACCCTTTTGTGTGCCTTAGCAAAAACTCTTTTTCCCTCCAACACCATCTGGAGGGAAAGACGAAAAAGGGGAGGCCATACGCCAAAAAGACGCAAGTACCCCTGAGCGTCTTGGTGGGTCGTTGTCTTTCCCCTCCGGAACCAAAGATCTTTCAAAGGAGAAACGAAAACAAAAAGGAGGTGCCAAAGTGCTCACCAGCACTAATCCCGGGTTGTTGCAAAATATATTTACGAGCCTGAATATCCTAAAAAAGTACAAAGAAGGAGCGATGGATGTCTATCAGTGGAAGCAGTATAAGAGTAACGAAAAAAAATTACGGCTAATTCTCGGAAGTACGGCAATAAACTTACGCGAAACGACGGCTCAAAAATAGCCGCCCGGAAAACGGCAATAATAAATTTTCTCCTATTTGCTCGGCAAAAAAATGCCGAGCTTTTTCTTTTCCTTCCCCT
>CAYSXL010000032.1:0-3533 GCA_964435025.1 uncultured Candidatus Saccharibacteria bacterium
TCTTACGGCTGTTTCTCTTGTCTTTACATATTGACCCCCGGGGCCGGAAGATTTGCATGTCTCCAATCTTACATCCTGAGGGTTTATTTTTATTTTCCCTTTTTTAGGCTCGGGGAGAACGGCAACGGAAACCGTAGAGGTATGCACACGGCCGCTCTTTTCCGTTTCGGGAACTCTTTGTACTCTGTGAACTCCCGCTTCGTAGCGCATTAAAGAGTAAGGGTCCCCATTTTTTAATTTAAAAGTAATTATTTTATATCCGTTCTGTTCGGTTTTGTTTTCATCAAGAATGGTAACTTTGATATTCTTTGACTCGGCGTATTTGCTATACATTTCAAATAAATTTGCTACAAAAAGGGAGGCTTCTTCTCCCCCTGCTCCCGCTCTGATTTCTACGATGGCAGTATCTTTTTTTGTTCCTGTAGTACTTTCTTCTTGTTTTTGAATAATAGCCCTCTTTAGGGTGTCGATGGCTTCTTGTTTTGCTCCCCTTAGCTTTTCATTCTCCTCCTTAGCCATATTGACGAGTTCTTCGTCTTTTTCCTTTTCTATAATTTCGGTGTTTTCCGATATTTTGTTTTTTATATCGTCCAATTTCTTTTTTAATACAATTATGTCCTCAAGCTCTTTCTTTTTCTCACCCAAAGCCTCCCACTCGGTTACTTTTTCCGGGTGAGCTAATTTTTCCATTAACTCGTCATATTCTTTTTGGTATTTTTCCAATAAAGACATAATCTGTACTTAAAACAAAACTCTCCACCTAAGAAGGGGAGAGTTGGGAGTGATTTTACTTCTTCTTCTTGGCCATCTTTTGCTTGAATTTCTCCACTCTTCCCATTGTATCCAGTATTTTCTTTTTACCGGTGTAGAAGGGATGGCACGCGGAACAAACTTCCACTTTAATAGAGTCTTTGGTTGAGCCTATGTCGAAAGAGGCGCCACAGGAACAGGTCGCCTTGGCTTTGTTATTATATTTTGGGTGAATGTCTTTTTTCATAACGAAACCATTATAGCAAAAACGCGATATATTTCTAGAGAACTTGATATTATTTGTAAATATTGTTATATTTCCCGGTGTTGAAAAGTATTCGGCTGAAGCATAATAAAAAATGAACGAAACAATTAAAGATACAAAAGAAGACAAAAGCGGTTCAAAAAAAGAAGAAATGGCGAAGTACGGCCTCCATTTCGGACAAGCGGTCTCCAAAAGACATCCCAAGATGGATCCGTATATCGAAGGAGTCAAAGGATCGGTACACATTATCGATCTTAATAAAACAGAAGAGAAGCTGGAAGAGTGTTTGGAGTACATCAAAAAACTCAAAGAAGAGGGTAAGGTGATAATGTTTGTCTCCACAAAACCGGAGTTTCGTAAATTGGTAGAAAAAACGGCCAAAGAATCCGGAATGCCGTATGTGGTCAACAGATTTTTGGGAGGAATGATAACCAACTTCAATACAATAAAAAAAAGAATTGATTATTATAATGATCTTTTAAAGAAACAAGAGAGCGGGGAATTGGAAAGAAAGTACACAAAACATGAAAGAGTTAAATTTTCCAAAGAAATGGAAGGATTGGAAAAGAATTTTGGTGGTGTAAGAAATATGACAAGTATTCCCGATGCTGTTTTTATCGCGGACATGTCTAAAGACGCGTTAGCCATAAAAGAGGCGCGGATGCGCGGTGTGAGTGTTATTGGTATTGCCGATACCAATGTAAATCCCTCGGTTGCCGATTGTTTTATTCCTGCAAATGATGATTCTCTGAGTTCTGTTACTTATATCTTAGAGAAAGTTGAAGGAGTACTGAAGAACTAACACCTTCATTTGTAAGTTATAAATAAAAATTCAAAAACATGGATAATATAGAGTTGGTGAAAAGATTACGTGAAGAAACGGGAGTATCAATGATGGAGTGTAAAAAAGCACTGGATAAATCCGATGGTGATATGGAGAAGGCAAAAAAATTCTTAAGAGAAAGAGGAGAAGAGCTTGCCGGAAAGAGAGCCGAAAGAGAGGCCGGAGAAGGGGTTATTACTTCTTATATTCATTCAAACAATAAAGTAGGGGTACTTCTTGATGTGAGGTGTGAATCCGATTTTGTAGCGAAGTCGGATGACTTCAAATCTCTTGCTCATGAGATTTGTCTGCAGATTGCTGCCGCTAAGCCCCGGTATATAAAAGAAGATGATGTCCCGGAGGAGGTGATAAACGAGGAAAAGGAGGTTGCCTTAAAGCAACACGAAGGATCTAACAAACCTCAAAACGTCTTGGACCAGATTGTTGAAGGGAAGATAAAAAAAATGAAAAAGGAGACAGTGCTTCTTTCCCAAGCTTGGGTGAAAGACGAGAAAAAAACTATCGAGGATATTATTAATGAGAAGATCGCTAAAATTGGAGAAAAGCTGGAGATTCGTCGCTTTGAAAGGTACGAAATATAAATAAGTTATGACAATCGCCATTGCAACCTTCGGGGTAAGCGTTATTGCTATTTCTATTCTTCTTATAAGAAGAGTACCTGATATTGTGGATCTTTCCGAAGAGGACCCTACGGGGGATATAATTAATACTGCTAAGGAAAAAATAGAAGAAGGAGTAGAAAAGGAGATAAAAGAAAGATTTGAATGTTTCCTGCAGGTAATACTTTCTCATTTGAGGAGGTTTTTTTCGCGGGTTGAAAAAGCAATTACGAGATGGCTATATATTCTAAAGCGGAAAAAAAGAAAAAAAGACCAAGACAAGACAGAGTAAATCTTCTTTTCCGGGACAGGGAGCAATGGTTTTGCCCGCCCTGTATACAATTTGCCGACGTAGCTCAGGGGATAGAGCAACGGTTTTGTAAACCGTAGGTCGTGGGTTCGAATCCCTCCGTCGGCTCAAGTATTAGGCAAATTGTTATAGCGGGGTAAACAGTAGGCCGCCGGTTTCCCGATTTTCGTTTACGAAAATCGAGGACTCGCGATTATTAAAACAATCGGAGCGAATCCGGCAGCCGGCTCATATTCTACCTACTTGACAAGTGAAAGAGATTGTGTAGAATGAGGAGCAGCACTTTGAAAATTTATCCTTTGAAATGAGTCAGTTTCTTAAAGTTGCTTCGAACTATCTCCCCTGTGAAATAATTGCTCTGCAATTACCGCCTTTGGCGGATTTCACGGGGTAAATTTTTAGAGAGTTTGATCCTGGCTCAGGATGAACGCTGGCGGCGTGGATTAGGCATGCAAGTCGAGGGATCCTTTACTAATTTATTAGTGAAGGATAACCGGCGGACGGGTTAGTAACACGTGGGAACATACCTTTAAGACGGGAATAACCTGGAGAAATCCAGAACAATGCCCGATAGTCTTTTTTGATGAAAGTCTTAAAAGTAAACGGAAACCTTTTGGGGACCGCTTAAAGATTGGCCCGCGGCTTATCAGCTAGAAGGTGTGGTAACGGCATACCTTGGCTATGACGAGTAGGCGGGGTTAGCGCCTGATCGCCAACAAGGGCACTGAGACACGGGCCCTACTCCTACGGGAGGCTGCAGTCGAG
>CAYSXL010000033.1:0-3482 GCA_964435025.1 uncultured Candidatus Saccharibacteria bacterium
GGCCACGGCCCGTATATCAACATTTAGAGCCAAACGCTTCTTTTGAACGCTTGTACTCTTTTAATCTTAAACCCAAGAATCTCCGTCCTTGTGTGCTCTTTAGGTATTTCTCTCGGCGTTTGGCATCTTTTTCGTTTGTACATCCTTCAAAATAAATAAGTTGAAAAGGGGTTCTGCTCTTGGTCGAAAAGTTTGTATTATGATTATGTTCTTCTATTCTTTTTCGAAGATTTTTCGTATATTTTTCACTTTTTAAAATATAAGTATAGAAGAACATAACTAAATGATGTATTACGGGCCACGGCCCGTATAGTTTTAAAAAAAACAAACCGGTATAACTTTAAAGAAACTATACGGAACTTACCGGATTCTGTTTATTCATCTTTCTTTCCCAGTGTTTTGATACACTTTGTGCAAGCAAGAATCTTTTGCCCGGCAAATTTCTTGAAGTTTTTTCTTTTTATGTCAGCCGGAATAAACGTCTTTTGCAGATTGGGACGCTTTCTTTTTTTGGGAGTGGGATTGTACTGAGACATCAGTTTTTTCCTTGTACTTCCCATGACCGATTTTTTTTCGCAAACCTCACACTGTCTTGGCATAGTATCTAATTTAGCGGATTAATAAATGAATTTAAGTCTGGTATATTATAACGAAAAACATTATTTTTTCAATAGCACGGTTTGCTTGCCCGCCCTTTGTTATGCTATTATACGGAACGTATGGGAGAACTATGGATCTTCATATTTATAATCCTTATCTTTTCGGCGATACTCCACGAGTATGCGCACGGTCTTGCTGCCTATCTTCAGGGAGACCCTACCGCAAAAAACATGGGGCGTCTTACTTTTAACCCTATACCCCATATAGACCCTGTTTTTACCATAGTTCTTCCTATTGTAATGATAATCCTCCCTACCCCTTTTATCATAGGAGGCGCAAAACCGGTACCGATAAACCCTATTAATTTAAGAGGAAAGAATGCGGAGATGAAAGTTGCTCTTGCGGGACCTTTGTCCAACATTGCCTTGGCGACAATTTTCGGTCTTTTTATCCGTTTTTTGCCCATTATAAGAGAAACAGAATCTTTATTTTTCGCTTTTGGGGCGGTAGTTTTTATAAATCTTCTTTTAGCGATATTCAATCTTATACCTTTTCCGCCCCTCGACGGTTCGCACGTGCTTTTTTCTTTTTTCCCGGAATTTTCGCGAAAAATAAAGATGTTTTTTGCTCAGTACGGCATTATTATTCTTATGGTAATGTTGTTTTTCTTTTTTTCGATAATCATCCGTATCGTCTATAATATAATTGCGTTTTTGTTCTATCCCATTACCGGAGTTCCCCTCATAGAGTTTACCGGGCTTTTGTAGATTTCAAAAGAAAGCAGGGAATAATAATAGAAGAAAAAAAGGTATGAAAATAAAAATGACAAAAAAGTACTACATTATTATTGGTATATTAGCTCTTGTGGCAGGAGGATTTTTTCTTCTGAGAGACGGAGAAGAAGAAAAGGAGTTTGCCACAACAGAGAGAGGAAATCTTGTAAAAGAAGTGTTTGAAACGGGCTCTACGGAAAAAGGAGAGGAAATAAACCTGTCCTTTAAAGAAGGGGGAAGAGTGGAGAATATTTATACAAAAGAAGGAGAAAAAGTGTCTCGTGGGGAGGTGGTTGCCGAGCTTGACAAAAGTGATCTGCGAATATCCTTAAGGGAAGCGAGGGCGAACCTTGAAGCGGCGGAAGCCGACTATCAAAAATTGCTTGACGGAGCGACCGCGGAAGATATTAGTGTGATACAATCAGCGGTAAATTCGGCGGAAAGCGAGCTTGTTTCAGCAGAAGAAAGTCTTCAGAATCAAAAAAAAGTGACAAATGAGATGCTAAGAGAGGCTTATCAAAATACGAATACTTTCTTGGGAGATGTATTTATGTCCGTAGATGAGATAAAAGACGATGTTGTAGATATCGCCAATGAATATTTTGCTTCTTTCGTAGTTCCCGAAACGACTTCCGGAAGAAGAAGTAGGGACGCTATAAGAAGGAGCGTCGGAGAAGTGGAAAACTATAGAGACATGGTACAGAAAGAAGCAAGTTTTTCCGAGAAAAGGGAGGCCTTGGAAGAAACCGAATATCACCTTAAAAATATTTTAAAAGAACTTGACAATCTTATTGATGTTGCCGATTCCGACTTCTACAAAGACAGATTTTTGGAGGAACACAAAAAGCTTCTAAAGACACACAGAAGCACAACAAATACGTATATAACAGAAACATCTTCCTTTATAGGTAAAATATCTTCGGTAGAAGCGGAAGTTAGTTCTTTGCTTACCTCGGCGAGAGCGAAGGTGGCTTCGGCGGAAAGTGCCCTAAAAGGAGCGCAAGCGGAGCTCTCCAAGGTAGAGGCGGAAGCCGGAGAAACGGATTTAAGAAAAGCAAGAGCAGGGACAGAGCAGGCAAAAGCAAGAGTTGAACTTGCGCAAAGCAAACTAAATGATGCGAGCTTGAAAAGCCCTGTTCCGGGAACAGTTTCTTCTGCGCATATAAGAAGAGGAGAAATTGCCTCTCCGGGTACGCCGGTTTTTACGATTACTCCTGATGAAGAGATACAGGTTGCGGTAGATATTTATGAAGGGGATATAGGAGAAGTAGAAGTGGGAGATCCTGTGATTGCCTCTTTTGTTGCCTTTCCGGGAGAAGATTTTAAGGGGGAGGTTGTCTTTGTAAACGAGGCGGGGAGAGTCATTGACGGAGTTGTTTACTACGAAACAAAAATAATGCTCGATGAATATCCGGAGAACACTCTTCCTCAAATGACGGTGGATGTGACTATCAAGACAGAAGAAAAGAAAGATGTTCTTTTTGTTCCCGATAGAGCTGTCCAAAGAAAAGAAGGAAAAGCGTTTGTATCCGTAATGGAAGAAGGGGAGCTTAGAGAAAGAGAGGTAGAAACGGGAATCACGGGAGAAAGAAGAGAAGTGGAGATAATCTCCGGCCTTAAGGAAGAGGAAAAAGTTCTCACTCGATAAAAAATGACAAAAGTAATAGAACTGCAAGATATCTGGAAGAAGTACCTCTTGGGGAAAATAGAACTCGAAGTCTTAAAAGGGGTTTCCTTGGAGGTGGAAAAGAATGATTTTGCAATAATTTTAGGTCCCAGCGGTTCGGGCAAATCGACACTACTTAATATGGTGAGCTGCTTGGACATTCCTACTTCAGGGAAGATTCTTTTAGAAGGGGAGGATGTTTCCAAACTTTCCGAGGATGAACTTGCCAAAGTAAGAGGCAAAAAGATAGGTTTTGTTTTCCAGCAGTTTAATCTCCTCTCTCACCTTACTGCCTTGGAAAATGTAATTCTGCCCACGATATTTCAAGGTGTGGCGAGAGAAAAAGGAGAAGAGAGAGCAAGAGATCTTCTCTCCTCGGTAGGGCTCAAAGAGAGAGTAAACCACCGCCCTACGGAACTCTCCGGGGGAGAAAAACAAAGAGT
>CAYSXL010000034.1:0-3305 GCA_964435025.1 uncultured Candidatus Saccharibacteria bacterium
TTTGAATTTCTCGCCGAAAGGCGAAAAATGAGCCGCGGTAGCTCAGTGGTAGAGCGTCTCTCTGAAAAAGAGAAAGTCGTCAGTTCAATTCTGACCCGCGGCACAAAACCCCGCCTATCGGCGGTAAATCCGAAATCCTAATATCTAAATTCTAAACACTTTTTTTTCATTTGAATTTTGGTCATTCGAATTTGTTTGTGATTTGTGATTTGATATTTTGTGCTTTTAATTATGCGGGTGTGGTATAGTGGCTATTACACGTCCTTGCCAAGGACGAGACGGCGGTTCGATTCCGCTCACCCGCTCCATATTCCCAAACTCCTTGACTTATTTTTCCCTACATGATAAGATACGTAATCTCCGTTTTTGAAAGCGGAGAGTTTTTATTTAATAACTAAATATACTGTACATGTCTAAACAGACTAGTTCTGCGACGGACGATGGGAGTCTTAATATCGCCTTCTTCTCGGTATTAGTTGTTTCACTGTTTCTCCTCTTTATGTTTTCCGAAGGAGAAGCTCTACCGAAAGAAGGCGAAGAAACGAAAGCTTTTTTGTCGTCTATTGACGATGAAATAAAAGATTTTCCGGAGGAAAACGATGTCACTCTTTACGGTGAGAATGCTTTCTTCGCAAAATCGACTCCCACACACCATAAGACGGAGGTACGAGGTACATTAAAGGAAGAAAACGAAGAAGAAAAAGTTAAGCGAAGACGGGTAAATGTTACCGCTTATGCTCCCCTTGATCCCAATGCAATTTACGGGATGGATTATTCGGGAGATCCCACTATAACCGCTTCCGGCTCAAGGTCAAGAGAGGGGATAGTGGCTGCGAACTTCCTTGAATTTGGAACAAAGATAAGAATCCCTGCTCTCTTTGGAGACGAAGTGCTGGTGGTAGAAGATAGAATGGCCCCGAGTTTTGATAACACCGTTGATGTTCTTCTCTATTCCAGACAAGAGGCGCTTAATTTTGGAACAAAAAACGCTTATATAGAAGTCTTAAAAAACTAAACCGGAGAAGAAAATAAAAAACGGAGACCATAACCGGTCTCCGTTTTTTTATTTCTTTTCTTATTCCGATCGCTCAAAGTGAGCCGAAGTGTGCCCGGGGAGGGACTTGAACCCTCAAGCCTTACGGCACACGATTTTAAGTCGTGCGTGTATACCAATTCCACCACCCGGGCGCTTTAATGATTGCAGTCATACTCATGGTCATGGTCAAAAAGTGAGGCCTGGGGGGGATTCGAACCCCCGAATGTCGGTTTTGCAGACCGAAGCGTTAGCCACTTCGCCACCAGGCCCTTTAAAGCCACTACAATCTTTTCTTTAATTTTTCTTCTTTAAAGAGAACTACGCTATCTCCTTCTTGTACCCTCTCTTTACTCTCTAAGAGCATGCCGAATTCTTCTTTTTCCCTTATCTTTTCCATATCCTTTTCATCCTTTTTCACATTTATAATTTTCCCTTCCGCTGTTTTTTCTCCCTCTCTCCACACCTCGGCGGAAACTCCTTTTATAACTTCTCCTTTTTCCACCCTCCCCCCGAGTATCTGCCTGTTTTTCTGTGTACGAAAGACAGCAAGAATTTTTGCTCTCCCTACTTCGCTTCGAATCACATCCTCTCCGAGTATACCTTCGGCGATTTCCTTTATTTCTTCGATAATCTCATAAATAATATTGGTGTGTCTTACTTCTACATTTTCTCTTATCGCCATTTTTTCCGCAGCCTTATCCGTTTTTACGCAAAAAGCAAATATTTTTGCTCCTACCGCTTTTGAACACTCCACGTCCGTTTCCGAAACGTTACCAATGCCTTCTCTCACTACTCTTATAATAATTTCTTCTTGAGGAATCTTTTTTAGCGAATCCTTAATCGCCTCCAAAGAACCAAACACATCCGCTTTTATCACAACATTTAGTATCTTTTTTTCACCGGAAGTATCAAAGTTCTCTTTTATTTTTTCGTATCTTGAGGCGAATTTTTTCGCTTCTTCTAATTTTTCAAACACAAAAAAATCATCACCTCCGGAAGGGCACCCTTTTAATCCCGTAACTTGGACCGGTATGGATTCTTCCGCACTTTCAACATCTTCTTTGAGAAAATTTTCCATTGTTCTTATTTTCCCATGAGCATTTCCCGCCGCCACCACATCTCCTTTTCTAAGCACCCCTTTTTTTACGAGAAAATTTGCGATTACTCCTTTTTTTTCGTCTCTGTGAACTTCTATAACAACCCCCTGTGCCAATCCCACTTCTTCTTTTTTAACATCCTCCATTTCCGCAAGAAGTAATACCATCTCCAATAATTCCTCTATCCCCGTTTTTTCTTTCGCGGAAATATTTATACAAGGAATATTCCCTCCGTACTTTTCTACAAAAATCCCTTCCTTGCTTAAGTCCTGTTTTATTTTTTCAGGGTCGGTGTCCTTCTTGTCCATCTTGTTTATTGCAACGAGAAAAGGCATTCCCGCTTCTTTGATATGCTCTATAGCCTCCTTTGTCTGTTCCTTTATACTCTCATCCGCAGCGACCACCAGTACCGCGACATCCGCCACCTTGGTTCCTCTGGAACGCACTGCAAAAAAAGCTTCGTGTCCCGGTGTATCAATAAAAGTTATTTCTTTTTCTTGATGAGAGATAACGTACGCTCCTACGTGTTGGGTAATCCCCCCTGCCTCCTTTTCCGTTATTTTAATATCTTTGACCGCCTCAAGCAGAGAGCTTTTCCCGTGATCGACGTGTCCGAGAACAACCACTACGGGAGGTCTTTCTTTTTTTTCTTTTCTTTTCATAGAATGCTTGTTTATTTTTTTTCAAGAGCCATTTTTATGGCTTTCTCCTCTTCTTTGGAAAGGGAATATTCCGACCCGCCCTCTTTTAGCGGTTTCCCGTATATTCTGTTTCCTTCTTTTGTATAGAGACTGGTAATCACTATTCCGTCTCCTTTTCCGTTCAAGAATGCAAGAGAAAAGCTTTGATTTCCGCCCGCTTCGGAGAAAGGATTAAATCTTATTATTCCGATGTTTTGTAAAAACGTTTTTTTCTCTTCTTTTATTTTTGTTATCTCTTCCTTTATTTTTTCGTTTTCTTTTTTTAGTTTTTCCAATTGTTCCGTTATTTCTTCTGTACTCTGGGGAACTGTTTTTTTCTTTTTCTTAAACTTAAACATGGTTCTTATAAACGTTACCGTTATATTTGATGGAGACTTTGTTCTAAAGCACAAAACCTAAATACTAAAACAAGTTACAAATTCAAATCACCAAATTCCAAATAAATCACAATGCTCAAAATTCAAGCAATCA
>CAYSXL010000035.1:0-3172 GCA_964435025.1 uncultured Candidatus Saccharibacteria bacterium
TAGTACCTGTTTTTTATCTCCCATTCCAAATCGACAGGGTCTATTTTTTCCACATCTTCAACATCCCGCAATTCAAACAGAACAAATCTTGAATCTATGGCAAAAAGAAGCGCATAAGAAGCAAAAATAATAAGAGCACCCTGCATCGCGCTGAGTATCCATTCTCTGGCAATTTTCGTTCTTTCCGGGTTTCCGGAAGAAAGCATATAAAGAACTCCCGCATAAGAGAGAACAGCAACAACGGAGAGAAGCGAGACTATAAGCAGCAATCTGAAAACATAATCCATAAAGAGCGGGAGCGCTTCCACTTGAGACATACCTTCTTCAACAACTCCTTGCGGAGTTATGCCGGTTCCCGGAAGTTCAGGATAAATAACCTCTGTTTGCGAAAAAGCAGACAAAGGCAAAACGAAAAAAACAAACAGTATGACGACAACAAAAAATGCCTTCCTCATTACCGCATTATACAAGTTATCCCGTAGAGTTGCAATAAATTTTATCGTCTATAAAGAGGAAACATTGCATAATAAGTGGAACAAGACCTGTAAGCAGCAAAAAAGGCGGAAAAATAGTAAGGGCTACACCTATTCATTCGGTGCCCTACAAGACTCGGTATAGAGCTCGAACTTGCAAATACCGCGCACCCGTCGTCCATGCCGCCCCAATCGGACCCCGAAGCCAGTATCACCGCATAACTTCCTTCTATGTCTATCGACCACGGTTCAACACTAAGAGAGCTGAAATTTTCCGAAGCCGTAGCGCTAAGTCTTTGCGACCCGGATCCTTGTTGAAACTCCGGTTTATCATACACTCTAACTCCTCCATAAGGGTCATCGCCATACCTCTGCGCGCGAAGAACACTAATAGAGGCAACACTCCCTCCTATGTCGCTAATATTTATATTTCTCGGAGATGTTTGGTTGTTTAGGAAATATCTGCACCTTCCTTCGAAGTTTGTCTTTCCGTGGAGCACTACAACATAACGATAAGCCACTTCTTCTTCACCTCCTCTTCTTTCGGTAGGGTTTACTATACGGATACTTTGAATATTTCCCTCCAAACTACCCAATCCTCTTTCCGAAGAATTAATTCTCCTTACATTTTCTCCCATGGCATCATCATCTCCTTCGTGAAAGCTTCCGCTTAAAGAAAGATACACACCCGGCGCATCGACATCATTAACTTTTTCAATCTTTATCTCTTCAAGCTCCACGAGTTCTGGATTGATGGAATTAAGAAAAAGAAAAGAGGCGAACACAAGAACAAGCCCCGCCAGAGAAGCTATAATCCTCTCCTTGCTTTTTTGCATCTTTAACGGTTCTCCCGCAGATGTCATCCATAAAAATCCTCCGTAGGTCAAAGCGCCGAAAGCAACAACACTCGCCCCTATAATAAAGAAACTAACAATATATCTTAAATACTCGGGAAATGCTTCCGCGCCAGTGCTCACCGGGTGATACTCTCCAATAGTGGGATAATCAACCTCTACTCCTCCCTGAGCCAGCACGGAAAACTCCCCGAAAGCGACAAAAAGGAAAAGGGCAATGAGAAAAGTTAAAGTGATTTTTTTAAGCAAAGACATGACATATTTTTTATTTAATCTTCTTCTCTTGAATCCGAGCAACAGAACCAGTTAAATTCACTTGTGTTAATTCGAGCACCATCCTTTTCCGTCTTGGTGTAGCGAGGTAGGTCTTTCTCTTCCACTAACGGTCCGAAAAAGGGCATCTTTCCCATTCTCCTTCCTTCCAGCGCCTCCTCCAAGTGTTCGGGACGAGTTATGCATTCATCAAACTCAAACCTTGAATAATTTAATTTCCTCGTAATAAGCTCGTGTTTGGTGATAAGCTCTTCGCCTCCCCCTTCACAAATACTTTCTTCTTCTTCGCTCCTTATATCCTCATTTAACGGGTCGCAGACATCTTCGGTGGGAGTGTTAAAGTGACCGTCGGTAAGAAGTTCAATGTGCTCCGCGAGCTCGCGCATTCTTTCTCTTGTTTCGGACACTTCTTCGTGAGCTTCTCTTATTGCTTCCAAATCACATGTAAGAACACACTCGCCGCACTCTTCAAGAGAGTCGCCCTCACAAGGGCAGTCACAAGGCTCGGAAAGACTGTTCATATGAGCTTGCTGATCAAGCAGTATATTACCTTCCTCTATATATTCATCCACGGTGTCCAGAAGTTCTACAAGGTGGTCCCATGTAAGTTCGAAAACTTCGCCTACGGGTATTTCCATTCCGCATGTCAAATAATCACTGGGGGTTTTGACTTCTATTTCTCTCGGATCGAAGGGTTCGTCAAGATCTTCTTCAGGGTCAATGCCGAGCTTTTCCAATATCTCATAAAGCTCTTCGGGAGTAAGTTCTTCGGGGTCTATTCCTTCCTCTTGAAGATATTCGTCCAACTTCTCCCTATCGGACATTGCAAAGATACTGGAAATTCCAAGTCCGTCAAAAATTCTTTCTACCACCTTTTGGAAGAAATTTTTGGAAGAGTCGGAAGAATTTTCTATTCCCAAATCTCTTCCCGCATCCTGAATTCCTCTTTCCTTTGCCTCATCGGCAAGTCTCAAGGCGTCATCTATTGTTTCATCCGCTTCCGGCCTCCTTAAATAAAAGGTGGTTGGATCGTTTTCCTCTATCACTTCTCCCTCTACCTCTATTTCATAGAGTATATCGTCCACCCACTCTTCCCAATCCTCATCGGTTTCAATTACCACTTCTTCTCTTTCATAATACCTGCGCTCTAAAAGAAAGGAGTTGTAGCCGAAAACGTTCCTGTGCCCCAAACTCTTTAACATAACCGCCTTATATAGTTGGTACAAGTCATCCAATATGGGGTCTTTGGTCGCCTCCAGAGTATCGAGTTTTGGAGGAAGTTCCGCCATATACCCCTCTATTTCTTGTATTTTTGCTTGTACTGCAGGGGCGATATTCGGGCAAGGAGGACATGTCGGACAACAACAAAGGAGATCCCCGTATTCGCTGATAGCGTCATAACCCTCTCTACATTCCACCCCTTCTTCTCTGTAGCACTCTTCTTCTGCACAAAATTCACAACACTTCTCTCCCGTTTCCGGGTGGACGGCAATTTCCCCATCTCCCACCTCGCATTCATCCGGGGCTATATAGAAGTATTCGGGCTGTTCTTCCGCCTCCGGACAAAACATA
>CAYSXL010000036.1:0-2931 GCA_964435025.1 uncultured Candidatus Saccharibacteria bacterium
CGGTCTGTGGCCTGGTACGTGACTTACACCATTTTCAAGCAAGCGTTCCACGGCTGGTGTCTTTACCACGCGAAGTGGCATTCCGACAGGACTACCGACTTCATTATCTAAAACGATAACATCGGAGGATCCAGCGTCTAAAATAACTTGTTGCCAAGTTTTTGAAACACAAGCTTGAGCATCGCGAGTCAAGGCAAAGCGAGTAGCCATTTGAATACCTGAAGATCCAAGTTGAATCGCTTTGCGGAGATTTGTTCTCGTTCCACAGCCCCCGGCTGCAATAACAGGGATAGAGGAGACGGAACTGACTACCATAGGAAGAAGTTCCCAGATAGTCTTTTTGGTTCCCAAATGTCCGCCAGCGTCGTATCCTTCTGCGATTACCGCATCAACTCCTAATCGCTTAGCCAACCTTGCTGCCTTGTCGGAAGAAGCGATATAAGCGACGGGAGTGTTTTTTTCATGAGCTTTGGTGATGATTTCGCCAAGAAGCTTGGGAATGAATCCGGCACCAATAACAAGAAGATCAATACCTTCATCGATGACAGCGAAAGAAAGTTCTTTACATTCACGCACTGCCATCATTATATTGATGCCGATAGCACCCTTAGTGAGCGTCCGAGAAAGTTGTATTTCCTCAAGCAAGCGTTTAACCTTTAGTCCGGAAGCTGGTAGAAGACCAATGCCACCCTCATTAGCCACTGCTGCAGCGAGAGGTGCCATAGAAATTTCAACCGCCATTCCGCCAAGAATAATCGGTACTCTAACTTCAAGATTTCTGATTCTAAGCATGAAATTCACCTCCATTCATTTACAGTTTAAACATTTCATTGCCTTATTTCTTTCCATACATTGTCAAAGAGCTAAATTCCCTCCTTAATAATTTAGAGTAGCATAGGAAATTTATAATACCAATAGAGCATATGCGTCCATAACATTTTGTAGGGGACGGTTCTCTTTTAGCCCCCGTGCCACTTAATACAGGGCAAACGGAGAATTCGGCGTTTTTAGTTAGTAGTTGCCGAGATGTTTCTCGGGTTTTTGTTTTTGTGATAGACTCAAGCAATATAAAATAATCAAATAATTTTATGAAGATGCAAATACCAACAATAATAAGAATATTAATGATTATAGTTGTAGGAGGAACAGCCGGAGTTGTTATTTATTTAAGTGAGGTTAACGACGATATGCCATATAAAGAAAAAGTAATGGAAGAGTTAGATGAGAAAACGGATATTAGTGAAGAAGAAACAAAGAAGGGGGAAGATCTACTTATTTATCCGGAAGCTAAGTTTATTGGACAAGAAGATCACATAGAGATTACGAAGATAAATTACTATATAACAAAGGATTCCTTTGATGATGTGTTTGATTTTTACGGAAAAGGGTTTGAAAAAATAGAAGGATTTGATAAGGAGAAGCATATTATATGTTTTATGGAAAATTTTTGCACTTTTCATGATTTCTCCAATGATTATTTCCTTGAAGAAGTGGAAAGCAAAGATATTTCCGAAGAAGAAAGAAATAAGAGGATAGAAGAAAAGAAAGAAGAGAAAGATTTGCTTATGGTAGAAGTTTCGATTGAAGGTGATGCTGAAACCGAGGATGGTCATAAAGGAACCCTTATAGGCGTGATATTTTTGGAACTTGAGGATTTAGCAGACATGGAGAGATGGTGGGAGTAATTACTAGCCATTTTATAGGGGACGGTTCTCTTTTAGCCCCGTGCCACTTAATACAGGGCAAACGGAGAATCAGGCGTTTTTAGTTAGTAGTTGCCGAGATGTTTCTCGGGTTTTTGTTTTTGTGATACAATTTTCATCAGTATGCAAAAAATAAGCAAAGTAAAAGTAAAAGAGGATTTAAAGACGGCAGTAGAAGAAAGTGTTGACCGCATAGGAGGAATGGGAAACTTCATTAAAGAAGGAGATGTGGTTTTAGTGAAACCGAACTTTAACACTGCCGATCCCTTTCCCGCCTCTACTGATATTAACTTTTTGCGAGAAGTAGTTTCTCTTATTTATAAAGAGGGAGCAAAAAGCGTTATAGTGGGGGAGTCTTCCACGTATTCAAGGAATACTCGTAGAGAAATGGAGAGGGCAGGAGTTTTTGATTTGCAAAAAGATGCCAACCCTCCCAAGATCCATGTTTTGGAAGAAAGGGAGTGGGAAAAGAAAACTATTCTTCAAGGAAGATATTTAAAAAAAGCAACTGTGCCCAAGGTGCTTGGAAAAGTAGATAAACTTGTTTTACTGCCCTGTCTTAAAACCCATATGTATGCCCAGTTTACCGGAGCTCTTAAACTTTCCGTAGGATTTATGAGTTCAAGGGAAAGAATCCCCTTACATCTAAGAAACCTCCAAGGAAAAATAGTAGACTTAAATAGAATAATTAACCCGAGTCTTGTAATAATGGATGCAAGGAAATGCTTTAAAAATAGAGGACCGGCAGAAGGGGAAGTAGAAAAGCCTAATCTAATTTTTGCATCTCCTTCCCGTGTGGCAGTAGATATTGAAGGAGTAAAAACAATAAAAGTGTACAAAGGAAACTCGCTTACAAAGGTACACCCCCTGGAAATACCGCAACTTAGACTTGCTATCGAGGTCGGTATTGGCTCAGAAGAATACGAGGTAGTTTGATTAAATATTTTATTATGGCACAACTCCGAAGCAGAAATCAGCTTAAAATTTTTTTCGAAGGGCTCTCGGGCTTGTTTTTATTAAACAGATTTAATTTATTTTATTTAAGAAATTTGCAAAAACATTAATATAATATTTGAGACAAGGAATAGGAGGAGAATACGATTAAAAGGAGTTAAAGTAAATAAGCTATTCTTCTACCAAAGCCCTCAAATCCCGCACTTTCTACGGTGCGCTTTTTTTATTGTAGAACGATTGAAATTCTCTTTCAGTTGGATAACTTGGTGTTTCT
>CAYSXL010000037.1:0-2929 GCA_964435025.1 uncultured Candidatus Saccharibacteria bacterium
ATTTTTAATCTTTTACTCATCCCCTTCTTCTACGTAAGAGAGACGGAGGGGGTCGACCTTTAATATTTTTAACTGTCCGTTATATAAAAAAAAGAGGACTCTCCATCACGAAAGAGGCCTCAATAAATTCGGTTCATCTACTATAATTTGTATGTCATAACGAAAATCTTGCATATAACGGAATTCCCTCCATACTTCTTCTATATCACATACTTAAAATAATGTCAACTGAATCGAACTTCCAAATTCGACTTCGTTTATTTAGTTTTAAAAGCCGGGAGCCCCGAAAACAAAAAAGCCCCTCTAAGCAAAAGCAAGGGGGCTTTCCAAAGCTAAAAATCAATAATCACCATTGGGATTTGAGGTACATAGTCTTCTCCGTTGGTAACCTTCACGCTTTTAAAGTTTTCACTTGCAAATTTAATACTGTCCTTATTGGGGTAAATTCTTGCTACAACCTCTCCGTCTTTTACAATTTCCACGATGGTGTTTTCAATTCCCACAACGTTATTCTCCCTGGGTCTCTTTAGTTTAAAAACAATCACCGGAAACACCTCCTTTTAATAGTGTGTTGATTTTTATGCTCGCTCTCCCTTTAAAAAGGGTACTGGGTTTTATTATACATTGTTTTCCACAGTTTTTCAACAAGAAGCCCAGAAAATTTTCCGGGCTTCTTCTCTACTTTAACCCCTTAAATAAGTTACTATTTTCTGTCTACTACCTTCTGCCCCTTTCCCTTGTTAAAAGTAACAATGTTGTAAATAACTATTCCCAATCCGACAGCTCCCACGATAAGAGCTATCCAAGTAGCAACATTCTCGTCTCTTTCCTCTTCCTCCTCCTCATCAACTGCGACTTCCTCTTCTTCGTCCACTACTTCCTCTTCGTCAACCACTTCCACTTCTTCCTCATCAACTACGACTTCCTCTTCTTCGTCCACTACTTCCACTTCTTCCTCTATATCCACTTCTCCCGCTACCTCTTCCATGGCGATATCTTCCGCCGTTGCCGGAGTAAGTTCGGGCATAGCTAATGCCAAATCGGGATTTGTGGTGTTGTTAATAAATCTCTGGGTGGTTTTATAAACAAAGCCCGTCGGCTCCTCAATCCCCCAAGGTTCCAATATCTCTTTAGCATATTTGGACTGGAGACGCTCTACGGCCGCCTTGGTAATATCCCCGTAAAAACCGGTGACGGGTATGTCTTCTTCTTCGTATTCATTTAAAAATGTCTGCAATCTTTCCACCTCTTCGGGGTCGTTATCCACTCCGTACTTAATGTATGTTGTTAAATAGTAAGCATCTTCCTCCACCACGGTAGCCTCTTCTTCTTTCCTCTCCTCAACAATCTCCATCAACTCTTCTATTCCCTCTCTTAACGTTTCAAGTCTTTCTCTAAGTTCCTCTTCGTTTGTGTCTTCTTCCGCGCCGATTATCGCCGGAACCCCCAGAAGGGCAAAAGCGAATATTGCTAAAAAAAGTGTTGTGTTTTTTATTGTTTTTTTCATATTGTCCTATTGGTTAAATTACTTCTATTTTTACTTATTTGTGCTTATTCCGTTAATAATTTATAGCTATTTTGCAAAACAAAAACGTGCCAAAACTTTTTGTTCTGCTCTTTAATGATCTTCTATTCGACTTTAAATTCTCTCCCTCCTTTTAAATACCAGCTCCTTATTTATCTTCATAGTAAAAGATAAAACAAATTCTGTCAACTAATTTTCCATACTAAAATCTCCACGCCCGAAAGGGGCGTGGAGATTATCTTTTTACATCGCTATTTTAAGTTTTTTCTATTCTCCGGATCTGAGAGCGTAAAACACAACTCCTCCAATTACCAGAAGAGCTACAAGAACCATCACAATAGCTCCCGTACCCATACCTCCTTCCTCAATTTCCTCTTCGTCAGCCACTTCCTCATTTACTATAATATCAGTCTCCTCTTCCGGAACGGGCATAGGTTCTTCGGGCATCGGAGGAAGTTCATCTTCTGTTTCTACTGTCTCATCGGGAGGCATTAAGGCCTCATCTTCTTCCAAAAGATCCTCCTCGTCAACCTCTAATATCGGTTCATGTTCAACGGCAAAAGAAGACCCTGTCAAAACAAATGCAAAAGCAATAACTGTGATATAGGCTGTTACTTTAATAAAATTCATATTTTTCTTATTTTTATTTTCCACTGTTACCGACCATCCACGCCCTCTAAAGGTAGCGATGGATAACAGTACTCTGGGAGTCAGTGTAACAAAAAACTTTTATCCGTCAATAATTACTAAACTTTGAAGTTAAATTTCGAGAATAATAAAACCCGCTCTATTTGTAGAGCGGGGAAAGTCTAAGTAATGACTTTAATGTGCTGAGACATTTCCGGAAGAGAGTTATTCCTCTCTTTTCTCCGGTAATGCTTCTGACGGCCATGTTTATATAGTTTTCCATCATCTGTGCTCTCTTGTAAGTTCTGGGAAGCCGGTCTTTGCTTTTATCCTTAACCTTATTTAGCCTATAGAGAAGCGGAATTTTTTGCCACGCTCTGAGATTTTCCCATGCTTTCTTTGTTGTGGCGGTTCCCCAGTCTTCCTCTTTTCTCCAGAGGTCTTCTCTAAGCTCTTCAAAAGCAAGAACGGACTTACTATCGTACTCTTCTTTTCTTCCTCCCTTGCGATCGAAGAGTTCCAAGATATCCTCCCATGCTTCTACTGTTTCTTCTACTTCCGCATAGAGTATGTCTTTCTTTTCCTCTATATCTCTTTCTCTTTTGACCGCGGTGGAAACAGTATTATCTTCTCTCATTTTCCACACCCCTTTCAAAGGCAAATTTTGGAAAAATATAAGGGCCGAAAACACCCTCCTTATAATGCATTATACCATACTTTAAGAAAAATAAAAGACTTTTTCGATATTGAAATAAATAACCAACTATTGTATAATAT
>CAYSXL010000038.1:0-2805 GCA_964435025.1 uncultured Candidatus Saccharibacteria bacterium
GTTGGACAAATATCTTATTTCTTAGTAAAATGATTCTTATGGAATACGATTCCGCTGAAATTGAAAAAAAGTGGCAAGACTACTGGGAAAAAGAGCAGGTATTTAAAACAGAGCAAGATACGGACAAACCCAAATTTTACTGTCTCGATATGTTTCCCTACCCTTCGGGAGAGGGTCTTCACGTGGGCCATCCGAGGGGTTATGTAGCTACGGATACCTTCTCTCACTTTAAAAGAATGAGAGGTTTTAACGTTTTACATCCCATGGGCTGGGACGCTTTCGGTCTTCCCGCGGAAAATTATGCTATTAAAACGGGGATTCATCCAAAAGCAACCGTAGAAGAAAATATCAAAAAATTTAAAGCTCAACTAAAGTCAATCGGCTTTTCTTATGACTGGGAAAGAGAGATAAATACCACGGATAAAGAGTATTTCAAGTGGACTCAGTGGATATTTCTAAAACTTTTCGAGAAGGGATTGGCATACGAAGATACGAGGCCGATAAACTGGTGCCCGAGCTGCAAGACAGGGCTTGCCAACGAAGAGGTTGTAAACGGGCTTTGCGAGAGGTGTGATGCGCAGATAGAAAAAAAGGATATAAGGCAGTGGGTGTTAAGGATTACAAAGTACGCCGACAGGCTTCTTGAGGACTTGGAGGAACTGGATTGGCCGGAGCCAATTAAGGAAATGCAGAGAAATTGGATAGGAAGGTCTGTCGGAGCGGAGATTAAATTTTCGATAAAAGGGACGGGGGAAAATATTGAAGTTTTTACGACCAGGTCCGATACGCTTTTCGGGGCTACCTTTCTGGTGTTAGCTCCCGAACACGGATTGGTGAAAAAAGTATTGACGGGAGAAATGAAAGCGGAAAATAAAGGAGAACTGGAAGAGTATGTTAAAAAAGCGAGAAAAAAGTCCGAGCTTGAGAGAACGGAGCTTTCAAAGGAAAAAACGGGAGTAGAACTTAAAGGAATAAAGGCGGTTAATCCCGTAAACGGAGAGGAAATACCTGTTTGGGTTGCGGACTATGTGTTAGGATTTTACGGCAAAGGGGGGATTATGTCCGTACCGGCGCATGATGACAGGGATTACGAAATGGCCCAAAAATACGGCTTGGAAATCAGACAGGTAATAGAAGCTGAAGAACTTCCCTATGCGGGCGAAGGAAAGATGATTAATTCGGGGGAGTTTACCGGTATGGATTCTCAAGAGGGAAATGAAAAGATAATTGAAAAACTGGAAAAAGAAGAAAAAGGGAAAAAGGCGGTGAATTATAAACTGGGAGACTGGGTTTTTTCGAGGCAAAGGTACTGGGGAGAACCCATGCCGCTTGTTTTTTGCCCTGAGTGCAAAAAAAAGACGGAAAATCACAAATTACAAGCACCAAGTTACAAACAAATTCAAAATTCAAAATCCAAAGTTCAAAATAACAAAGAGTTTAGTGAAGGAGAATTGCTTAATCCCGGGTGGGTGGCACTGGAAGAAAAAAGCTTGCCCCTTGCTCTGCCGGAAGTGGAAAGCTACAAGCCCACCGGAACGGGAGAGTCTCCCCTTACCGGGATAGAGAGCTTTGTTAATGCGGAGTGCCCGAAGTGCAAGGGAAAGGGAAGAAGGGAAACAAACACAATGCCCCAGTGGGCCGGCTCCTGCTGGTATTACCTTGCTTTCATAATGAAAGGAAGTTCGAAAAACCTGGAGTTTCCGCCTTCGCTTTACAAAGAGGATTTTAAGAAGTGGCTTCCGGTGGATGTTTATGTTGGCGGGGCGGAACACGCTGTCTTGCATCTTCTTTATGCGCGTTTTTGGCACAAATTTTTGTACGATATAGGTTTTTTGGAAACAAAAGAACCTTTTTATAAATTAAAAAACCAAGGTCTTATCATGGGAGAAGGGGGGATAAAGATGTCCAAATCGAAAGGAAACATTATTTCTCCGGACGAGGTTATTAAAATGCACGGCGCCGATGTTCTGAGGCTTTACGAAATGTTTTTGGGAGGATTTGACGACGAGGTTGCTTGGAGTGAAAAAGGGGTTAGCGGAATGAAAAGATTCTTGGAAAAAGTAAACGAGACATCAAAGAAAGCAAAAGAAAACACTCCTCCCGGGAAACTGGAAAGCCCTTTTCATAAAACGATTAAAAAAGTTACCGAAGATATGGAGGGTTTCAAATTTAATACTGCCATAAGCGCTTTAATGGCTTTCAATAATGAAATGAGAAAAGAGGAAAGCGTTTCAAAGGATATTTTCTCCGATTTTATAAAACTCCTTGCTCCTTTTGCTCCTCACTTTGCCGAAGAAATATGGGAAGGTCTGGGACAAAATCCTTCAATTTTTCATCATTCCTGGCCGGTTTTCGATGACAGCCTGATAAAAGACAAGGAAATTACCCTTGTTTTACAAGTAAATGGTAAAGTAAGAGATACGGTAGAAGCTCCCGCGGATACGCAAGAAGAAGAGTTAAAGAAAATGGCTCTTGAAAGTAAAAAAGTGGGTGGGTGGATAAAGGGAAAATCCGTCAAAAAAATGGTGGTAGTTAAAGACAAGTTAGTCAACATCGTAACAGATTAAAAAGCAATAGTTTTTAAAAAGCTTAATTTTAAATATCGTATGCAAATTATTATTGCCGGGGCTGCCGGTCAAGGATCAAAAAAAGCGGGACTTTTAATAGGAAAGCTTTTTAATCATTACGGGTACAAAGTTTTTATTCACGAGGATTATCAGTCTGTTATTAAGGGTGGGCATAACTTTTCGCAGGTTTTGGCTTCCAAAAGAGAGAAGAATGCCATAAACGAGAAAATTGATTTTC
>CAYSXL010000039.1:0-2432 GCA_964435025.1 uncultured Candidatus Saccharibacteria bacterium
CGAAAAGCTGCTTTTTGGTCGCTTTCAAGGACAATTTCTCCTTTCAACCCCTTTTTTCTTAATCTTCCCACAAAATTTTCTTTGTCCCCTTTCCTTTCCTCTTCTATCCCGGCAAGCGTAATACAATAAAGGCTGGCCTCTCTTTCGCCTTCGAGTTTCTCTATTAGAGAAGTTATTTCATTTAAGCTTTCTTCCATCCCTATGTTACGCCACACAGACGGACCGCCCTCCTCTTTTCTTAAAATATTTCCTTCCTTGTCGGCAAGTACGGCAACGGTTTTGGTTCCTCCTCCATCTATGGCGATTATATGCATATTTTTATGCTCCTTTATTTTTTGTATCTTTTTCTACGTTCTCTCTTACTAAGGTGTGTGGGTAAATAGTAGTATCGTCCCCTATGGTCACTCCCGGCATAACGGAAACATTAGGCCCTATTTTAACATTATTCCCGATAACCGTTCCCATCTCTTCTCTTCCTGTACTTATAATCTTATCTTTCACCTTTACCTGTATAGTATCTCCCCCGAAAAGGAAGTTTATAAGAACAACTCCCGTTCCTATATTACAATTTTCTCCTATAACCGAATCACCTACGAAACCGTAGTGAGGAATAGTCGTACCCGAAAAAATGACCGAATTTTTCACTTCTACGCCCCTGCCCACAAAACAGTTGTCGTGAATCGCCGTATTGCCCCTTATATAAGCTCCGGGACCGATTACGGTATTCTTTCCGATATAAACGGGCCCTTCCACGATACTTCCCTTTTTTATTGTACTTCCTTCTTCCATAATAACCTTGCCCTCAACAAACGCCCCTTCTTCAATCATACCTTCTCTTTTTTCTTTGCTCTGCCCGAGCACATCTTCCGTAGCGTCAAGTATGTTCCACGGGTAGGTTACCGGCATCCAGTCTTTGGCAAGCGTATAACCTATTTTTCCTCCCTTTTCCAAATAATTTTTAAGATAATCAATAATTTCGTACTCTCCTCTTTCCGATTTTTCAATCTCTTCCCTGAAAAAATCTTTGTTTATATGGTAACACCCCACATTTATCAAATTACTCACCGGTACCGGAGGTTTTTCCACTATTTCTTTTACTTTGTTTTCTTCTACAGATACCTGTCCGTATCCTCGCGGGTCTTTTACTTCTTTTACTAAAACGGACGGGTTCTCTTTAAGGCAACTCTCAATGTCTTCTCTTAAATAAAGATCATCTCCGTTTAAGATAATAAACTCTTCGTCAAGAGAAGAAAGTGCTTCTTTAGCGGCGTGACCCGTTCCGAGCTGTTTTTCTTGGTTAACGTACTTTATTTTTATCCCCGCAAACTCTTCTCCCAGTATTTCCTTTATAATCTCTTCCTTATAACCGACAACGATGACCGCCTCTTTTACAAGTCCGGAAAGTTGTCTTAGGTTGTGCTCTATAAGAGTCTCTTTTGAAAGACGGATGGCCGGCTTTGGTCTCCCGAAAGTAAGCGGCCTTAATCTCGTCCCCCACCCGGCGGCAAGAATTACTGCTTTTTTAGTCATACTTTTTTCGTTATTTAGTTCTCTCTAATACACTTTCTAAATCCACAAAGAAAGATCTTCCCGTTTGCTCTTCAAAGGTTTCTTTCTCTTCTTTATAGAAAATTCCCAAAGGAATCTTTGCTTCCGAATTATTGTAATCCCACTCCTTGGCCTTTTCTCGAGCATCTTCCATGAACAAAAACTCGTTTTCCATTTCGTAAACACGCTGATTGTAGCTTTGGTAGGTATTATACCAAGCAACACAAGGTTGAAGAACCTCGATAAAAGAAAATCCTTGATGCTTTACTCCCTCTAAAATAAGTCTTTCCAGGTGCTTCATCTTCCCCGAGTAACCTCTGGCAACAAAGGAAGCCCCCACGTCAATGAGCATGCTTAGAGGATTTATCGGCTCTTCCGTACTTCCTTTTGGAGTAGTACTTCCCGGAAATCCTTGAGGACTGGTGGCGGTTCTCTGTTTTACAGTAAGAGAGAAAACGTGATTGTCGTGGACAATTACCGTAATATTGGAATTTCTCCTCGCTGCGTGAAGGAGATGCGCTATTCCCTCACTATAAGCGTCTCCATCACCCACGGAACAAATCACATCAAGCTCTTCGTTTCCGAGTTTCACCCCTACACCGGCTCCAATCGCCCTTCCGTGTAAAGAGTAAAAGCTGTTTATATTTAAATAATCCGCCATTTTCCCGTGACAACCTATCCCGGAAACAAGCACTGTTTTTCTTTTATCCAAATTGGATATAGCGCCCGCCAGCGCGCCTTGGATAGCAAAATTTCCACACCCGGGACACCAAGTGTTTTTGGTAGGTAGAATTAAGTTAGTCATATTTTTTAATTTGAAATTTGTTAAATTGGTTATTGTTTGTTTCTTGTCTCTTGTTCTTTGTATCTTGTTTGTTTCTTGT
>CAYSXL010000040.1:0-2374 GCA_964435025.1 uncultured Candidatus Saccharibacteria bacterium
AAGCTCTTTTTATATTCTCAACAAGCTCCGTACCCATGGGACCAAGATCCCAAGAATTGGCCATTCCTCCATAAATAAGCGAGGAAGGATAAACAAACCCCTTTCTTTTACAAAACGATATTATTTCCTGCATTGTTTTTTCCGTCATAGTGATATTTCTAAAATTTGATCAAAAAATATTGCCGGCAATTTTCTACTTATTATTTCCTCTGTCCTTGTATCTTTTCCGGAGACTTCTGTGTCGTAAATTACTTTACTTTCATCTTCAAGCTCTTCCAAGGGCTCTATCTCCACTTCTAAAAATATCTCTGTCGGGGTTCCTGCCGGAAGCTTTTCAAGTTCAATCTCTATTTCTCTTGTGCCTGAACTGTAAGATAGAGCAATTTCCCTTTCTGATTCTTTTTCTCCTGTTAACCTTGCTCCTTCGGGGAGACTTGAGTTTATTACCACATCTTCCATGTCGTTAAAAAGACTCTCCACTTCCCATTTTACAGTATAGGTTGATTTCTCTTCTTCCTCAAAAGGGAAAGGCCCTTGAGGCTCAAAAGGAGAACCTTCACGAATCACTCTTTTATCAAGCGCAAGTAAAGTACTTATTTTGGTTTCCAATGACTTTTCCGCTCTTTCCATCGCTGCATCTATCTTAATCTCGGGGTAGTAAGGCAAGTCTTCTTTTACCCTTACCCAAAACTCCACACCTTCGTCTTCATCTTGTTTTAGTGACTTGAGAACAGAATTAAAGGTATGGCTCCAAATTATAACGCCCCTATCTTCTTGGAACCTTCCGTCCATCGGCTCCACTTCATCCATATTGAGCGTGTCTTTGTCAAGATCAACTAAAAGAAAAAGGTCTTCCATGGTCTCTTCTCCGATATTTCTGAAAAATACTTCGTAATGGAGTAGCTCTCCTGCTTCCGCTACATAATCCGTTCTGCCGTTTACTTGCACATCGAGAATAAGCGAGCTTCTCGAGATTGATGTGCCTCTGGAAGCTTCTTTAAGAGGGATAAACCTGTCACCTCTCCATATTCCAAGAACGGCATTAAACACTTTCGCATCACCGGGATTTCCTCCTATTATCCCGTCAATATCGATTGTTTTACTATCCCCTTTATTTAAAACAGATACCGCCCATTCGTTTTTATCGCCAGCATCGGTTTTAGGAGTGCTACGGATAAAACTAAACTCGGAAGGGTACGTTAAACGTACTTCCATGTCTGTCAAAGGATAATCCACTTGTGAAGAAAAGTGCACTCTAATACTTTCTTCTTTGATAGGATCTACGGCAGAGGGAATCTGCAGGCTAAAATCAACGGGAACCTTGGAAATGGTCGCAAGATGTTCTCTTTCCTCCTCAAAACGAGCCGCTAAGTTTTTAGGCACATACCTCATCCAAGCGGAGGCCTCTAAAGAATCGCCTTCTTTGCCTAAGGGCCGAGCTCTAAAAGAAGTGGTTTTTTCTTCGCCGGGATTAAGCTCCCCCACTTCCACCTCCCGCCGAAGCCCGGACCTCCTTGTTATATGCTCTTTCTCTTCTTCCGGTTCTATTGGTACGACATTTTCGGGATATTTAAAAAGGAGTACCACATCCTCCACTCTCACATCACTATTATTCTGATATCTAAGTAAATATTCCATTTCTTCTCCCGTTTTTACGTTTTCCGGGGCCGCAATTTCAAAACGCAATCTGTCTTGACTAAAGATATTTCTTTCATAATAAAAATATCCCAGCGCTCCGGTAAGAATGATAAGGCCAATAAGAATAAAAATTATTTTTTTCATGAATTTTAAATAAAGAATAAAGAATTAAGAATAAAGAATCAAGAATGGGAATATAGAATAGTGAATACAGGGAAATAGCTTAATTAGCTTCATAATTTTTCTTTCTCATAAGCTTTTGCAAAAGCCAAGTATTTTCAAGATAAACTCCTTCGCTTTTACCTCGCAGGCACTCCCTGCAACAAACTTCTCCTTCTCTCGGATTAAAATAGCATCTTTTTTTTACTTTTTTACCGCAGAACACACACTCCTCGATGTTTATCTTATGCCCCAGAAGATAAAGAAAGCGAAGGGAGAAAAGATAATAAAAAACCTTCATTTTTTTCCTTGAAAGATCTAGTTTATCAACTTTTTCAAAACTATCCAAAATAAAAAAGAAAACATTTTCATCTCTTTCTTCGCCCTGTATAAGGGAAAGAATGATTTCGGAAAGACGATAGAAAAGAGAGGTCTTTCCTATGTCGGTTTTTGCGTTTTTAAAATTCGATATTAAAGTCGCGTCGATTAGGGTATTATAACTTTTTCCTTGAATAAATCCAACCTCCGTGTAGGAAAAAAGCGGAACGCCCATTTTGAGCTTGGAATTACTCTTCCT
>CAYSXL010000041.1:0-1682 GCA_964435025.1 uncultured Candidatus Saccharibacteria bacterium
GAGCTTGGTGGGACAGGTTTGTAAGGGGAAGAAGCGATATGCTCGGAGTTAAAAGTGCTCTTATAATGAATCCCGATGTCTGGAGAGCCTCCGGGCATGTAGACGGATTTTCCGACCCCCTTGTTGAGTGCAAGAAGTGTAATACAAGACACAGAGCGGACCATTTGGTTTCCGAATCGGAGTGGAAAGAACTCGAAAAAAAACTCGAAGGCGTAGAAGATAAAGAAGAGTTTATGCGAGAAAATCTCCCTGCTTGTCCGAGTTGCGGAGAGAGTGATTTTACGGCTCCTCGTGATTTTAACCTTATGTTTAAAACCTATGTAGGTCCTGTAGAAAACAAAGATTCCGTGGCATACCTTAGGCCGGAAACAGCCCAAGGAATGTTTGTAAATTTCCAAAATATACTTAACACTTCAAGAAAAAATATTCCTTTCGGAATAGCTCAAATCGGAAAAGCTTTCCGCAATGAAATAACTCCTAAAAATTACATCTTCCGCTCCAGAGAATTCGAGCAGATGGAAATAGAGTATTTTATTGAAAAACCGCAAAAAGACGAGGACTGGGAAAAGCACTTCAACTACTGGAAAGAAGAGATGTGGAAGTGGATAGACTTTTTAGGAATTAAAAGAGAGAATGTCGAAGAAAATGATATTCCGGAAATTGAACTTGCGCACTACTCCAAAAAGACGATTGATTTTGAATACCATTATCCTTTTGGAGTGAAAGAGCTTTACGGACTTGCTTACCGTACAGATTTTGATTTAAGCAATCACGAAAAAGAGAGCGGAGAAAACATGAAATACCGCGACCCGAAGACAGGAGAAGAATACTGTCCCCACGTAATAGAGCCTACTTTCGGAGTGGAGAGAACGCTCCTTGCAGTGATTGTCGAGGCTTACAAAAAGGAAGAACTGGAAGAGGGAGACAGCAGAATAGTATTAAAGTTTCCTTTTGCGCTTTCTCCCATAAAGGTTGCCGTTATGCCGCTTATGAAAAACAAAGAGGAGCTTGTAAATAAAGCAAAAGAGATACAAGGAAAACTCTTGGCTTCTTTTGTTTGTGATTACGACGAAACGGGATCTATAGGAAAAAGATACCGCAGGCAAGACGAAGTAGGAACGCCGCTTTGCCTTACCGTGGATTTTGATACTATGGAAGATGACACGGTAACTCTGAGGGAAAGAGACAGCATGAAACAAATCAGAGTAAAAGTAGACGAGCTGGAAAGCAAGATAGGAGAAATCCTCCAAAAAGAAACTTTGTGAAATAATCAAGAAACAAGACACAAGAAACAAACAATATTCAATAATCAATGACCAAAACTTCAAACAGGAAAGAGTTTGATTTGGAAAAAAGAACCACGTTTTTTGCAAAAAATGTGATTAAGTTATGTAAGAAATTAGGCAGAGATCCCATTAATGATCGTTTAATAGGACAATTAACAAGATCATCTGGTTCAATAGGAGCTAATTACAGAGAGGCGAATGACGCGCTGGGGAAAAAGGATTTTCAGCACAAGGTAAAAATAGCAAGAAAGGAAACCAAAGAAACCATCCACTGGCTTGAGATCACAGAAGAAGCAAATAAAGATTTTAACGATGAAGTAAGTATTCTTTTTAAAGAAGCAACAGAACTCAGAAATATTTTTTCGGCTATATTGAACAATTGTAAATAGTGTTTGG
>CAYSXL010000042.1:0-1594 GCA_964435025.1 uncultured Candidatus Saccharibacteria bacterium
CTTGTTCTTTGTATCTTGTTTGTTTCTTGTTTCTTGTATCTTGTTTCTTGTTTCTTGTATCTTGTATCTTGTTTCTTGTTTGTTTCTTGTTTCTTAACTAGATTACTTTCCTTATCTTTTTCCTCAATTCCTCCACACTAAACGGTCTTCCATCATACTTTAGTATTTTTTCGTCCACTTTTACACCGGCAGACTTAAGAAGTTCTGCTAACTGCCCTGTTGCGTTTGTCTCCACGCAAATAATCCTCTTTGCTCCCTTAAGGGCTTTCTTTAGCCTTTTCTCAGGCAAGGGCTGTACTACCAGAGGCTGGACAAGCTTTACATCCATATCTTTTGTTGCTTCCAGTACCGCTCCTTTGCTCGATCCCCAAAAAAGTACTACTGTTTTTCCCTCTTTATAGGTCTTTACAGCTTCTTCCATTTCTTCCACTTCCTCTTTAAGCTTTTCGTATTTACGAAGCCTTTTTTCGTGCATCGCGGTTATCTCCTCGGAGTTTTCCGTAGCCACTCCTTTTGTATTATGCTCATATCCGCTCACTTTTACTACCGCCTCGTTTCCCGGGAAAAGCATGGGAGAAATATCTTCTCCTTCATATCTTCCATATTCCTCGCTGTCTTCACCGAAAACAGCCTCTTCTTTTGCCGTCTGAAAATCTTTCGTGACACTATAAGTGTTTTCCGAAAGCTCTTTGTCAAGAAGAAGTATGGAAGGAAGTTGATACTTCCAGGAAATATTCATAGACTTTCCCGCAAAAAAGTAAGTCTCACCGGCGTCCCCGGGAGCAGTAACAAAGCGCACCATATCCCCGTGCCCCGCATTAAGGGCAAAAAGAAGGTCTCCCTGAGCCTGATAGGTAGGAACGCCCGTTGCAGGGCCCATTCTTTGGCTCAAAATAACAACAAGGGGAACTTCCGCCTGAGCGGAAAAACTAATCCCTTCGGTCATAAGCGCAAACCCTCCCCCGGAAGTGCCAATCATAGTCCTTTTTCCGGCATAAGCGGATCCGAGAGCGCCGTTTACTACGGATATTTCACTTTCGGGCTGAAACGTCCTCACTCCGTCTATTTTGGAAAGAAACTGCAACACTCCCGTTGAAGGAGTCATAGGATAAGCAAAATAGTTTTCCAGTCCCGCTTCCAACGCGCCGAGGGCTACCGCTTGATTTCCCGACAAAAGGTAAGCAGGGTCATTACCTGTTTCTTTTAAACTTTTCTTTTCATCTGTGTCTTCAAAAGCTATTTTGGCAACTTCGATATTTTTTTCTATCGCTACCGGCAACTCTTTTCTTAAAACTTCCTCTACCGCCTCCCATCTTAACCCTACGGTCTTTGCAAAGAAAGAAACAAGAGCGGTATTTTTCATAAGCGCTATCCCTTCCGCTTTTTCCACAAAATCCCTTAGAGGAGCTTTTTCCTTTTCCACTTCTTCCGTTGGAGAAAAATCCTCTATATTTTCAATTTCCCCGTCATAAAGCAGAACACCCCCTTTTTTTATCTTCGAGGCGTGTTTTTCTACCGCTTCTTTATTTAAAGCAAGAAGAAAATCAATTTTCTCGTTTATGGCATTCTTCTCTCTTTTGGAAGCCAAAACCTG